>JAAAOZ010000211.1 GCA_009908585.1 Chloroflexota bacterium | reverse complement strand
GCTCGGTCACCCTGACGAAATCCAGGGGGGCGAGATGCGCCTCTGCGTGGTCTCGGCGCACGATCCCGAAGGCCACTTCGCCTCCGACGGCTACGGCAACTACGCTAATGAGGAAGAACTCATCGCCGAGATGCGTCGCTGGCGCCTGCTGGCCCAATTCCCTGGCGACAACAACACCTGGATGAGTTGGGGCTGTGGCGGCATGATTTACTATTGGATTCGAGAGGAAGATCTCGCCGCCCGTCGCTTCGACCGCATCTACGGTGAGCTTGTAAGCTCATAATATCATCCTACCTGGGCATCGTCGCCACCGTGCCGGGCTACGGAATGATCTATTTCCAACGTGTGATGGAGATGATAGATGAAGAGAATTACCACGCGATTGCAGAACTTACCCCCGGCCCTCGTGTTGTTTATCGTTGCGCCGGTCTTTGGTGAGCTATTTTCCGGCTCCTCGCCCCTCAATGAGTTCATCAACCCGATCATATTTCTCACCCTGGCGCTGCTCTATGGCTGCGGCGCGATTCTCGTCCGCGAGTTGGTCATCCGCTGGGATAAAGGTTGGCCCAGCCTGCTTCTATTAGGCGTGGCCTACGGCATCTACGAGGAAGGTATTATGGTGCAGTCCTTCTTTGATCCCACCTGGGTGGATCTGGGCAATCTGGCCGTCTACGGGCGCGTGGCAGGCGTCAACTGGGTGTGGGCCGAGCATCTCATACTCTTCCACGCGCTCATCAGCATCGCGGCCAGCATCGCCTTCGTGGAGATGCTCTATCCTCAGCGCCGGCGCGAACGCTGGGTGACGCCATCCCCAGAAGATAAACCTCCCAACTACAAGCAGCATTCTGAGGAAAGCGGCCATGATGGAAGAGGTTCTAAAATTTGGACTTACCTGACGACGCGAACATGGTGGCGCTTGAACTGGATCGGATTCATCGGCATCTATCTGGTTTGGGAGTTGCTCACCCACTACGAACCCGGCATCTGGCTGCGCCTCGCCGCCTGGATGACCATCTTCGCCTCGGTCGGGCTGGCGCGCATCGCGCCGAAGCGAATCCTGCCGCCCCTCGACCGAACGGCGCCACGTCCATGGCGCTTCTGGCTGACGGGCTTCTTAGGGCTATTCGGGCAGTTCTTCATCATCTACCAAGGAGCCGACGAAGGCGCCTATTCCTTCCCCATCGCGATGCTCCTGCTGATGCTCTGGTACTTGTGGTTGGGGTGGATGATCTCGCGCTGGAGCGGCAACGGCGCCGCGTGGGACGACCGCCATCGGATCGCCTTGATCAATGGGGCGCTGAGCTTACTGCTCGCGCTGGGGCCACTCACGATGGGCGAGCAGTACCCGGTGATGTATTTCAGTCATCCGGTCTATTGGCTCCTGCTCTGGCTGGCGGGACGCAAGATTCGCCGGCGGGTAAACAACCAAGGAACCTCCCAATGATCAAAAAGCCCGTCCTCTTACTCATCCTGTCCATCTTTCTACTGATGGCCTGCCGCCTCGCCGACCGCCGAAGCGCGTCAACGCCAACCCCATCGCCAGAAGCTATCCAGCCGGGCGACGTGACGCGCACGCTCCACCACGATGAGCACGAGCGCTCCTATATTATCCACGTCCCGCCCGATTACGACTCGGATCAACCCACACCGGTGGTGCTCGTCTTCCACGGCGGCGGCGGTAACGCTGAGAACGTCCGACGGATAACCGGCTTCAGCGCCACGGCGGATGACGAGGGTTTTGTCGTCGTCTATCCCAATGGCACGGGCCGTCTCGACGACAAGCTGCTCACCTGGAACGGCGGCACATGCTGTGGTTACGCCGTCAATGAGAAGGTGGACGACGTGGGGTTCGTGACAGCGATGATCGAGGATCTGGCGACCGTGGTCAATGTGGACGAGCGCCGAATCTACGCCACCGGCATGTCCAACGGCGCGATTATGTCCTACCGCTTGGCCTGCGAGTTATCTGACACCATCGCCGCCATCGGGCCGGTGGCCGCGACGCAAAACATCACGGCCTGCGAGCCGGAGCGCCCCGTGCCAGTGATCCACTTCCACGGCGATAGCGATCAACACGCCCCCTACGAGGGCGGCGTCGGGCCAGAATCGTTGGCCGGCATCGATTTCGCCTCGGTCGAGGAGACAATTGATTTCTGGGTCGAACACAATGGCTGCGCCCCCGAGCCAGAGGTGGAAACATCAGGCGCCCCTGATCAACCTGACAGCGTCATCCACGCGCGGTACACCCATTGTGACCAGCAGGCCGACGTCGAATTGTACACCGTCATCGGTGGCCTGCACGCCTGGCCCGGCGGCGCGTCCGGCTGGCAAGGCGGCGACGAGCCAACGCAAGCCATCTCAGCCAATGCGTTGATGTGGGCCTTCTTCGAGGCGCATCCCAAGCCTTGATAGCAGTTTGTTTCCAGAGAGGGAAATATGTCAAACAAAAAATTGACCGAACGTAAATGGTTCTACCCGGTAGTCTATGGGCTGCTGATTGTCATCTCAATGCTGCCGCCGATCACGGAGCAGCCCTACGATCCCCGCAATTC
>JAAAOZ010000389.1 GCA_009908585.1 Chloroflexota bacterium | reverse complement strand
GGGGAGCAACAGTCCGGAGAGCAACATCACGAGGCCGCCGGTCTGCGCGGAGGAGCGCCGCATCCGCCACGCCACGATCAAGCCCACGATCATCACGCCGACGACGGCAACCGCCCACGGCCAATAGCGCTCCAGATCCAGGGGCGAGCCGACGGTCAGCATCACGGTGTAGAGCTTGACGAAGAAGCCGGGTGAGAAGCTGCTATCGCTCTCCCAACTGTGCATCCGAGGGATCGCGTAGGCCAACCAGGGGAGAACGACCGCCAAGACGGCGATCTGCGCCGCCAACCAGCGTGTGAACAAGCGACGTGGGCGCTCCCGACGCTGCCAGACGACGGCGAAGCCTAAATTAGCGACTAAGGGCACGGGCGCGGTCAGATAGAGCGTGAGGAGGCTGCCCGTCGTGGTAGCCACGTAGCCCCACCAGGAGCGCGCATCGGGTCGGCGCCACCAGTGGAGGGCGGCGGCGAGCGCGCCGGTGGCCCAGAGCGCGGCCAGGCTGTACATGCGGATCTCCTGCGCCCAGCCGACGGCGAAGCGCGAGAGCGTCAGCAGGAGCGCGGCCAGCAATCCCGTGGCGGAGCCATCCAAGGCGCGGCCCAGGCGATAGATGACGGCGACGGTGAGCAGGCTGAAGAGCGCCGAGGGGAAACGCAGCACGTAGGCGCCTTCGCCCGCGAGGAGACGCCATCCGCGCAGGAGCAGATAATAGATCGGAGGGTGGACGTCGCCGGCCGTCCACTGGATAATCTCCCAGGCGGGCATGCGCGCCAGCCACACGCCGATGCCTTCGTCCCACCAGATGTTGTGGGCCGCCAGTCCCGCGATCCGCAGGGCGAAAGCCAAGATCAGCAGTGGGGTGAGGAGCCACAGGTCGCGACGATGAGTCTTGCGAGGTCTCTGTTTAGTGCGCATAGCTCCCATTGTAACAAAAGCCGGGGATTGGACAACCGCGGCGGAACACCGCAGAGGGCACAGAGAACGCGGAGGTTTTCTTTAATTTTTACAGCCAGTAGGGGGTGACGGTCAAGCCGGTGCGATCGTGGACGCGCTCGGCGATCTGTTGGAGCTTGTAGGGAGGGACACGCTCCACGCCCGCATCGGGGACGGGGTAATCGGTGCTGTAGATCTGGACGTGGCTTGGCTGAAGGATGACGAGCGCTTCGATCCACGCTTCAAGGGCAGCCTCCTGGATGTTGCTCACCTCGCCATCCGTACGGTCGATCAGCACGCTCTGCACGATGAGATTGGGAATCCCCTGCATGCCGGCGATGATGTCGGATAGTTCGACGGCATGCGCGGGGCGATTGACGGCAGTGAAGGTCTCTGGATCACCGGCGTCCAACTTCAGAATCGGCGCATCGAAGTGCTGGAGCGTCGCCCGCACACGCGGCTGCGCGAGGGTCGTGGCGTTGGAGAAGATCGCCAGCTTGAGATCCGGCGCGAGCGTTGGGCGCAGGCGTCGAATCCCATCGACAATCTCTGGGAAGTGTGGGTGCAACGTCGGTTCTCCGTTGCCGGAAAAGGTGAGGTACGGCACATTGGGGTAGCGTCCCAAGGCCTTCTGGATCGCTTTCAACACGCGGGGCACGCTGGGGAAGTCGTGACCTTCGGGCGTGAGAGTCTTGACCCGCGTGCGTCCGTAATGGCAATAGACGCAATCGAAGGAGCAGAGTTTGTACTCGGTGGGCAGGATGTTGAGGCCCAGCGAGCGATCCAAGCGGCGCGAGTAGAGCGGGCCGTAGATGATGCCGGATTCCAATGGTAGGATACGCATCTTGGGGTCTCTCCTCTTCTCTTGAGCTACTGGGGCGGCGGCGCATCGAGTGCTCGGCGGATCACCTGAGCCAACGCCTCGAAATCGAAGGGCTTGGGGATAATATCCACAAATCCGATGTGCCGCAGGGAGGTCAGATCCTTCTCTTGGAGCGCGTAGCCTGTGATGGCCAGCACGCTTAGAGGAGAATTCATCCGCCGTAATTCGTGCATTAGGGCTTTGCCCCCCATCTTGGGCATCACCAGATCCGTGATGATCAAATCGACCTCGTGATCCTCGGGCGGAGAAGCAGCTTGAGCCTTCTTGCAGATGGCCAACGCTTCGCGTCCATTCGCAGCGGTTTTCACCCGGTAGCCCAGTGAGGTCAGCATCGCTTGGCCGGCCTCGCGCAGCTTGACCTCATCCTCTACGAGGAGGATTGTCTCCCCCCGGCCTTGGGGCAAGGATGAAACTTCTGGATCTTCGCCCTCGGATTCAGCCTCTTCGTAGAGCGGGAGGTAGATACGGAAGGTGGTGCCCGCGCCTAGTTCGGTCTCCACATCGACGTAGCCCTCATGCTGGCGGACGATGCCATAAACTTGCGCCAGGCCCAGGCCGGTGCCTTTTCCGACCTCTTTGGTGGTGAAAAATGGCTCAAAGAGATGCTCCTGGACCTCCTCCGACATCCCCGTGCCCGTATCCGAGACGGCCAAGCAAATCCACCGGCCCGACGGCATCTCCGCCACGGGCGGGACCTCGCCCAGCGAGACTTGCACCGTGGAGAGCGCGAATCGCAGATCGCCGCCGT
>JAAAOZ010000436.1 GCA_009908585.1 Chloroflexota bacterium | reverse complement strand
TCACCCTGCCGGAGGAGGATCAAATCGCCGTCATCGACGCCGCAACCCACGCCGTAATCCACACCCTCCCCGCCGCCGGACGCTATCCCCACACTGCCTTGCTGGTCACGCCGCCATCCGATTAGGCCTAGACCACAAGCTTCGGAAGAGGTATGGTAGTTCCAGAAATTAAAACCTCCCAAACCTGATGTTTTTCCCTCTGAAAACTCCCCGTTTTTGGGAGACTTATTTTCTTGGAACGGCCTTATCCTCCTCAAGAGGACCGGGCCGCGCCACTACGGGCACGGCGGGGTCTTGCCCGGCGATTCCCACGGCCAGCGGGCCGTTGGGTCAAAGAAAAATCGCGTGCCACAGGGCGTAGCAAGCTACGCCTGGGCAAAGTTGGCCTTCGCCGACTACAGCCCAACCTGCGCAGGCAGGTTTCGTAACCGTGGCCGCGACTTCCCTCGGCCATTGGGCCTTGGGGCCAAGGCAGTCGCCGGGGCATTTGACTTCACTGCATCGCGTTGTAAAATCGAATCATCATCCCCCACCGACCGATGTCGGTGGCGGTTTCATTTAGAAATGGTGCAACGCACTTGAACTGAAGGGAAGCGCCGTCTTATGCAGTATATGCTTGGCAACAAGCCCAAAAGTGCGTTGCACCTCACAAGACTAAACAATTACGAAATTAGATGGAGATCGGCATTCCATTCCGACCAGATAGATCATCAAACTGACCTCTGCTTATTTTTGGAAAGGAGATCTCAACATGCGAAGACGAGGTATGAGACGGCAAGATAGAGATGCATTCGAGGATCACTATCTAGATGTCCTGCAAAATCTAGAGTTTGCTGTCGTAGACGTGGCCCGGGAAAATCCCGACCTGGTGGATAGCAATGTCGAGTTAGCCATCGATGGGCTGATTCGTTATTACAGCGCTAAGGCCAAGGGCCACGAACCCCGGTCGCCGCGGCTGGCCCCGACGACCGAGAAGGTCTTCGAGAGCGTCAGGGCGATGGCCGAATTTCGGCTGGGGGGACGGCCCGCTTCCCTTTCCCGACAAAGCACCCAAAGATCAACCCCAACCGTCTCCCATCACCGCCGATGAGATGGTGGATTGTCTCAAACGCATCCGCAAGTCGGTTCGATTCTGGCACAAGCAATCCGGGCAGCGCGGCTACATCGAATACATCGACGAGTTCTTCCCCAAGTAAAGCCACGCGCTCGATCTGCTCATAGAAAAACCCAACTCAAAATAGACAAAGAGAAACCGTGGAACGAGAACATCCTCTGATAGAACTCATCAAATGGCTGCTAAAGCCGCGCCGGGCGCCGGTGCCGCCCATCGCGTGGCTGCTGCTCCTGGCCGGCCTCCTCTACCTGATCGGCCAGGGTGAGACGCCGCCGCGTGAGTTGATCACGGAGCGGATGGTCATCGCGACGCCGACGCCCGGCCCGGGCGTCACGCCGACGCCGCGCCCCACCCCCGTCGGCAGCGGCGGGACGTTGGCCTTCACGATGCGGCACAACGGCAACAGCGACATCTACCTGATCTCGCAGAACACGGGAAATCTGCTCCGCCTCACCTACGATCCCGCCGAGGATCGCGACCCCGCGTGGTCGCCCGATGGGCGCAAGCTGGCCTTTGCCTCGCACCGGGCACAGAACTGGGATCTCTACGTGATGAATATGACCTCCGGCACGGTGCTGCGCCTCACACGCTCGCCCTACTTCGAGGCGAACCCCACGTGGTCGCCCGATGGCCGCTGGCTGGCCTACGAGGCCTACGACGAGAACAATCTGGATATCTACGTGCTCAACGTGGAAAGCGGGGAAAGTCAGCGACTCACCACCAGTCCGGCCCCGGAGTACGCGCCCTCCTGGGCGCCCGACGGGCGGCACATCGCCTTCACGGCCTACGATGACGATAACCGCGATCTCTACTTGATCTCGTTGGATGACGGCACGACGCTCAACCTCACCAACACGCCCAATCAGGATGAGGATTTCGCCACGTGGTCGCCCAAGGGGGAGTACCTGGCCTATTCGGCCGGCGTCCCCGGCGACGAGACGATCTGGATGATCCCCTTCGAGAAAGAAGCGATGGTCTCTGGCGAACTGCGGCCCGTCCTCTTCGGCGTGGGCGGGCAGCCGGTCTGGTCGCCCGACGGACAGGCGCTGGCCTTCATCTTCCGGCAACGCGAGACTTCCTACCTCATCGCTGCCGATACGACGGGTTGGGCGCTGGCGCAGGAGGGTTACAGCACGACGGATTGGATGAACACGCCCGATTGGACGGAGACCGCGTTAGCTCCCAAGCTGGAGGCGCAACTCCAGCGCCAGATGACCGAAGAGCGCACCTCGCTCTACACCGAGGTGCTGCTCTCCTCTGCTACGGAATACTATCAACTCGTCCCGCTCCCGGATGTCAACGGCAGCAACAGCGCGCAGCAGTTGAGCGACCGCGTGAACGATAGCTTCAACGCAATGCGGAAGACGGTACAGGCCAAAACTGGATGGGACTACCTTTCAGTTCTGGGAGATTCCTCGCGCTCGATGAACCACACGCCGCGTCCGGGCCAGGGG
>JAAAOZ010000178.1 GCA_009908585.1 Chloroflexota bacterium | reverse complement strand
CCCATGGATTGCACCGCGTGAACATCCGCCGCAACCGGATCGCCATCACCTCATCCAACTTGTGGCTGATGAAGATCACCGACAGGCCATCGCGGCGCAGGCGTTCCAGCGTCTCGAAGAGGGCATCGACCTCCTGGGGGATCAAGACCGCCGTCGGTTCATCTAAGATGAGCACGCGCGCATTGCGGTAGAGTGCTTTGAGGATCTCCACGCGCTGTTTCTGCCCGACGGAAAGATGTCGCACCAACGCACTGGGCGCAATCTCCAGCCCGAAGGAATGCGCCGCCTCGGCCACGCGTTGCTCTGTTTCGGCGCGATGCAGGCGGAAGCTATCGGTGAAGCCCAGTACGACATTCTCGGCCACCGTCAGCGGCGGCACGAGCGCGAAGTGCTGCGTCACCATCCCGATGCCCTGTGCGATCGCGTCCTTGGGGGAGTGGATCTCGACGGCCTCGCCGCTGACGTGAATTGTGCCCTCGTCGGGGTGATAGAGGCCATAGAGGATGCGCATCAGCGTGGTCTTGCCCGCGCCGTTTTCGCCCAGCAGCGCGTGGATTTCGCCAGGGCGCAATTCGAAATCCACGTGATCATTGGCCACCACCGGCCCAAATCGCTTGGTGATGGCGTGCATATCGACGATGTTTTGCATAGGGTCTCCCGCGTCTTCGTCTGAAAAACCTCTCCCCGTGATTTTTATGATCACAGGGAGAGAGGGGAACCATCTTATGGGGATTAGTTGGTTGGATCCGGGGCGGCTTCGTCGATATTCACGCGGAAGAGGCCATCGAGGATTTCCTGGCGGCGTTGCTCCACCAATTCTAAAATGTCGTCGGGGATGTACTCATCCATGCCATGATACGGCGCGAGGCGGGCGCCGCCTTTGCCCATCATACTGAAATCCTTCAGATCCTGGGCCGTGTAAGAACCAGCGTTGAGCTGCTGGATAATGTACTCCACCGTTGGCCCCATATCCCAAACTGGGCCGGTCAGGACGTGATCTGGCCCCAGCTCGTACTGATCGCTCATATTGCCGAAGGCCCACAGGTCGTTCTCCACGGCGGCCTCGATGACGCCAAACCGCTCGGCGAAGAGGACGTCGGCGTCGGAATCGATCTGCGCCAGGGCCGCTTCCTTCGCGGCGGCGGGATCGAACCAACTGTTGATGAAGGTCACCAAGACCTCCGCATCGGGATTGACCTCTTTCACGCCGTCGATGTAGGCATTGACGATGCGGTTGACCTCTGGGACAGGGTGACCGCCCACGACGCCGATGACGTTGGATTCCGTCATGCCGCCCGCGATGAGGCCGCAGAGGTAGGCTGGCTCGTGAATCCAGTTGTCGAAGACGGAGACATTTGGCTCCGCCGGCCCCAGGCCAGAGCCAAAGACAAAGGCGATGTCAGGATACTCGCCACCAACGCGGCGCACGGCCTCCTCGTTGCCGAAGGCGTCGCCAAAAATCGCATTGGGCTGCTGCTGCTCGGCCACCTCGCGAAGTACGCGCTCCATATCGCCGGCATAGCCGATGTCATCCGTCCACTCGTAGCGGATCTCGCCGGCATCGGCGGCCTCTTGCAGCGCCTCGTGAATCACGCCATCCCACGGCTCCTCGATGGGGGTGGCGAAGGCCGCGTAGATGAAGGGGATACCTGATTCGCCGCCGTCGTCATCGCCGCCCGGAGGCGCACAACTAACGCTTGCTACCAACATAGCCAAGACTACCAGCATCAAACTCCAGCGTTTGCGTAACATCTTTTCTCCTCCATTGGTTACATAGAATACACAGGAAAGGAATGGTGAAATGTAGATTTTCGCACTGCCTATTGAAGATGCTTCGTCATACGGCCAATGTTTGGGTATCTCTTTGGATGATCACCTCCTTGGTGTGATTTGGATGGCTAGGCTTCCAAATCGAAAAGAAGATCCAGTAGATCCTCCGCGAGTTGCTCCTGCCAGGCGAAATCGCTTTCCTGACGGGCGGCTTCAATATCGGCGAGAAGATCTTCTAATTCCTCCCGATCTTCGGGCGCCAGGGCCTCGTCTCCTTCCAGTTCCAGGAGATGACGCGCCCGCTTGATCAGGGCGTGATCGATGGGGGTTTCGCCCGCTACGTTGACCTCGTCATACGTGTGCAAGGCGTGGCGGGCTTGCAGAAGTTGTTCCTCGCTTAGGCGCTGTTTGGACGCCTCGACGGTGATCGCTTCCTCTTTGCCCGTCTGGCGATCTTTGGCCGTCACGTGCAGGATGCCATTCACGTTGAGATCGAACTCGACGGTGACTTCGGCCAACTCGCCCGGTTCTTCTGGCTCTAGATCGGTGATTAAGAAGTTGCCGAGTGGAATGTTCTCCGAAGCGATGGGGTGTTCCCCCTGATAGACTTCGATCTCGATGGTGTCTTGATCGGGGAAAAGGGTGTTGAAGACATCGGCTTTGGTCACGGGGATCGTAGTGTTGCGGTGGATCAGGACTTTGTAGCGGTCGGTGACGATGCGCCCGCCGCGAATGTCCGCGATGGCGATGCCCAAGGAGTGCGGCGTGACATCGACCAAAATCGCGTCCATCGGCTCGCC
>JAAAOZ010000032.1 GCA_009908585.1 Chloroflexota bacterium | reverse complement strand
GATCCAAATGAGCGAACGACGCGACGAGGCGCAACAGGCGGCCCGATTGACGCACGTGGATGAGCAGGGCGCGGCGCGGATGGTCGATGTCAGCGGGAAGGCCATCACCGCGCGCGAGGCGGTTGCGGCCGGCGAGGTGCACATGCAGCCGGAGACGCTGGCGTTGATCCAGAGCGGCGAGGCGGCCAAGGGCGACGTGCTGGCGGTGGCGCGCGTGGCGGGCATCATGGCCACCAAGCGCACCTCCAGTCTCATCCCCTTGTGCCACCCCCTGCCGATCACCAACGCCAAGGTGAGCTTTACGTTTGATGCCGGGGGCGCGACGGGCGCGCGCGTCAACATCCTCGCGCGCGTGCGCTGCACGGGCGTCACCGGCGTGGAGATGGAGGCGCTCACTGCCGTGAGCGTCGCCGCGCTGACGATGTACGATATGTGCAAGGCCGTGGATCGTGGGATGAAGATCCAGAATATCCGGCTGATCGAGAAGCACGGCGGGAAGAGTGGCGATATTATCTTGGAGGAACTAAAGCATGACATCTAAAACGGGTAAAACGGGCGAAGTGAGGGCGGTCTGTGTCAGTGAGAAGAAGGGCGTGGCCAAGCAAGACGTCGGGCGCGCCGTGTTGCGGGTGGATTGGGGCATCGAGGGCGACGCGCACGCGGGCGATTGGCATCGGCAGATCTCGCTGCTGGCGTGGAAATCCATCGAGATGATGCGCGCGCAGGGCCTCAACGTGCGGGCCGGCAGCTTCGCGGAGAACATCACCACCACGGGGATGACGCTGCACACACTGCCGGTGGGCACGCGCCTGCGCTTGGGTTCTGCCTTAGTCGAAGTCACCCAAATCGGCAAGGTGTGCCACGACCGCTGCGCCATCTTCCACGCCGTGGGCGATTGCGTCATGCCCCGCGAGGGCATCTTCGTCCGCGTGCTCGAACCGGGCGAGGTCGCTGCCGGCGACACAATCGAGGTGGTGGAAGGCCAAATTGAGTAACTGAGAAGGAAGGAGAGACGATGTATGACTACGTCACTTGAAGTGCAACAGTTGTTAGATCGCGCTACGGCCATTCTTCCCCTTAGTGATGAAGATCTTATCTATAAGGGGATTGCCGCTGGTGTTGCTGAGCGGATGATGGCACTCAGAAAGGCAGCCTCATACCTTCAGGAACGATACGATTCCTTGGAAGCATTGGAGCAAATGATTCAAACTGAAGGTGTTAAGCCGGATGACCACACTTGCTATACTGATTTATTGGAATGGCGGGCGATCAAACATGAAATTTCCCAACTTCAGCATATCTTTGAGACACTCTGATGGCATGGTACCGGGTTGTTCTTCATAAATTGGAGATCAGCGGCTTATTCCGGGAGGTCAATCTCGTCGGGGCTAAAATCCGGGCTATCGTGGATGTAGTTCAATTTCTGGATATCTACTTCGCCCCAGTGAGTGAGAGTTATTCCTATGCTTTCATTGATCTGAGACTTCCTTATCCTGGGGATAAGCGACTCTTTGGGGGGGATGACTATCCTCACGAGGGTGTAACTGAGATAGAACAACTTGAAGGTTATCCGCATCACTTCCATCGGCGAGATGAGGACGGTGACTGGATCTTCGAGTCCTCGCCTATGCGCGGTGATATTGTGAACGAGATCGACACGGTCACTGTGGTTGTTCAAGAATATCTTCAACGGCCAGATTTTGACCTTAGACTTTCTGACGTTTGACTTTAGTTGACTTGCAGCTTTCAACTTGCAACCTTCAACTCATTTCCGGAGGCACAAATGAGCGTCTCGATTTACTACACAGCCAAGCGATCGCGCCCCATCAATGCGGAAGAACAAGCGCAGATAGATCGGCTAGTCGATTCGTTCTCGATAGACGATGAGCTGGAGGCGTACTTGCGCACCGGGGAAGGCCTCAATTGGGAATCCTTCACCATCTACGATCCGGCAACCCCATCGCAGCCAGACGTCATCTTCGAGGGCGCGACGAAGCTCCCCGACAACACCGACGAGGCCACCTGGATCGGCCTGGAGCACTGGCTGGAACTGCTCGCGCAACTGCGGCGCGCGCTCCCCGGCGCCACCTGGCATGTCCATGTGGACGATCACGACCTCGCCTGGGACGACGCCGAGGGCGAGTACGTGGTTTGAGGCAATGAGCGTGAAAATTCAGGAGTTGACTTAGGTAGTTCCAAAATTTAAAACCTTCCAAACCAGATGTTTTTTCCTTAGAAGATCGCTCGTATTTGGGAGGTTTGTTTTCTTGGAACGGCCTTAACCGGGGGCATGTGGTTACAATAGAGATATACAGGGCCTCACATAACTTTTAACTTGCAGCCTGAAACTTTCAACTAATTTTCGAAGGAGGTTATGATGGGTAAGAAGAAGCGCATACTATTCAAGAGCAAGGAACGACGAGATCTACAGAGCGTCTCGGCCTTTTTGCATCAATTGGCCGATAAATTGGCCGAAGGCGAAGTCCTCTTGCGTCAGGGCGCTGATGAGGTTTCCATCGCTGTGCCGGGCAATCTGCGGATGTCTCTGAAGGCCAAAGAGAAGGTGAAGAA
>JAAAOZ010000294.1 GCA_009908585.1 Chloroflexota bacterium | reverse complement strand
CCTGCTCAAGGTAACTCTTGGCCTCGTCATAGTGGCCCAGATGGCGCATGATGTTCGCCATCGATTGATAGGCCAGGATGCGCCCGCGCGATTCGCTCAGGCGGTCGAAGATGCGCAGCGCCAGCTTGGTGTAGCGCTCGGCGCTCTCCAGATCGCCCCGGTCGCGGTCGATTTCGGCCTTGGTGACATAACTGTAGCCCAAGTCGCGCTCCAGGCCCAGCTTCTTGCGCTGCACCAACGCGACGCGACACATCGCATCGGCCTGGGGGAGATCGCCCCAGAGGCGGTAGATGTAGGCGAGGTTGTTGGTGGCCGCCGCGACCAGCGGCACGTTCTCGGCCCGGCGCCCGTAGGTGATGGCCGCCTGATAGTGCGCCACTGCCGGCTCGAGTTGATTCGAGAGGCGGTACATCATCCCCAGGTTGTTGTGGAAAACGCCCATCAGCTCCGTATCTTCGTGCGCTTCGGCCAGATCCAAGGCGCGCTGGAAGTGCTCGCGGGCCTCGTCGAGATCGGAGGCCGCGGCCACCCACCCCAGCGTCACGTAGGCGCTGATGCGATTATCTAACGAGGAATCCTCCTCGCGCAGCGCGCGCTCGCAGATCTCGCGCGCCTGCTCCAGTTCGCCCCGACGCCGTAACAGCTCGGCGCGGCGCAGTTCGACGCGATTGCGCACCTCCGTCTGATCGGCGATGTCCATCTCGCTGAGGAGGAATTGGATGCGCACCAGGTGATTTTTGCGCTGCGCATCCGAGAAGCGCTCCTCAAAATAGGCCAGCCCCTCCTCCTCGCTGAGCAGGAGATGATAATAGAGACACTCCGCCTCCAATTGCCACAGCAGCCACTCCGCATCGCTGATCTCGACGCGCGGCAGGGCGTCGGATTCGGGGCTGATTTCGGCCTGAATCTCCTGCATCAGCGCCGCGATGCGCGGCTCGTAATAGCGCTCGATGACCTTGCGCGTCAGGCGGCGGCGCACGGAACGGGTCGGATCGACGTAGGGCCAGGCATGCTTATTGACCAGATTTTTCATCTCATCGTGCAGGAGACAGCTCCCGGTGCTGGCGTTGTAGCGCACGAAGGAGAGCGCGGCCAAATCGCTCACCAACCGTTCAGCTTCGGGCGGCGAAAGATCCAGCAGGACGGCGAGGATCTCCGCGTTGTTGCGCCGGTGGATGTGCGCCATATAGAGGATAGCGCGATCCAGGGGGTTTTTGAGTTGGCGCACGCGATCCACCAACTCGAACTCGAAGGTCTGGCGCAATTCGGCCAATTCCTCATCGGGCAGCGCCTTGAGTTCCTCCAACGTGTACTCGGTCATCAGCGGGAGCGGCACGTGGCGCGACATCCATTCCACGGAGAGGAAGAGCAGAACGGGCCGGCCATCCGTCAGGAAGTGGAGCATCGCGCGGATCTCAGGAACGATGAAGCCTTCCTCGTCCATGCGCGCGAAGAAGGTCTCACTTTCCACCCGGTCGAAGTTGTGAAGTTTGAGGTAGGTCACGTCATCGGGATGATAAGCCTGCTTGAAACGCGGCAGGTGCTTTTTAAGGATGTTGCGTCCCACACCGATGAAGAGCGAGTTAGGAAATTGCCTGAAATATTGATCGATGCTGTCCTCGGCGGTCGTCATCAATTCCATCGTATCGGCCAAATAGATCAGGCGGCGCCCGCGCAGCAAAGGGCTAAGCTCTTTGATGGAGGTCTGGAAGAGCCGGCGCTTTTTCTCCTTATACTTGGCCGGACTCCAATCGTAGGCGTTCTGTTGCAGGAGCGCCAACTCGCTGAGGAATCGCGCCTGTTGGATGCCCAGTTCGCGATAGAGCGCCGCGACTTGTGAAAGGCCGGTGGCGGGATTCTCCGCGTAATCCCAGTAGACCACGACGAATTTGTCCTGGTCACCGTAACGCCGCTGGATCTCCTTGAGCAGCCAGGTCTTCCCCACGCCGCCGCTGCCTTGCACGGCGATGAGGTGAATGGATCCCTGGCGTCGCACCCAAGCGTCGATGATCTTGAGTTCTTCCTCACGGCCTACAAAAATATCGAACTTTGCCATAGATGACTCCTTGCGAAATAGTCGGGTAGTCGGATAGTCGGGTAGTCCCGTAGTCGGATAGTCGAAAAAGCAGTCTGAATCACTTTGCCTTACTCCGAAAGAGGTGCGGGGGAAAGCCACGAGCACAACGTCGTCAGCCCGTCCTCGCCCCAGCGATGTTGAGCTAAATAGATAATCTCTGGATCGGCCCGAAGTTGATCTTCGATCCACGCGGTCAGGGGCGGAGCGTTGTGATCACGTCCGATAGCCTGTCCCAAGGATCGCAGGTATTGTTGAAAAGCGGCTCGCAGATCCGCATCCGAGAGGGCCGGGTCTTGGAGCGCGTGATAGAGCCATTCGATAAACGAGAGCCGGCGCAGCTTCGGATCGAGCAGTTGATGCAGCCACGCGGCATACAAGTCCAGCGCCAATTGATTCAGCTCCTGATAGATCGCGCGGTCGTCCTCCGAGCGGTGGGCGAGATCCAAAGCCAGGATGCGACGCATCTGCTGATCGCGATAGTAGGGGGTCTGGGGAC
>JAAAOZ010000433.1 GCA_009908585.1 Chloroflexota bacterium | reverse complement strand
TTTCGCGGCGGATTCGGGCAGCGGCTTTCCCACGGCGGTGTAGAGCGGGCACCAGCCCGATGCGCCGGTCACGAAGGCGATCAGGCCCAGGATGCCTAAGATGGCGCCGATGACGCCCTGGATGAAGAGGAAGCCTAACAGCATCGCGTAAATGCCCAAAATCACCCGGATCAGTCGTTCTCCCTCGCTGATGTTCGTTTGAATAGTCATGGCTATTGCTTCTTTGTGGAGCTGGGGAGATCTTGGAGATACTCGCGGATGTGCAGCGCAGCTTTCGCGCCATCGCCGACCGAGACGCTCATTTGCGCGGGATTATTCGCCTTCACGTCGCCGATAGCGTACAGGCCCTCGATGTTGGTCTGCATATGCGCATCGGATTTGATGTAGCCGCGCTCATCCAATTCCACCAGATCTTTCACGAAATCGGAGTAGGGGGTGTAGCCGACATAGATGAAGACGCCGTCGGTGGGAATAAACTTCTCCTCATCCGTCTCCCGGTCGATGGCGACCACGCCGTTCACCGTCTTATCCCCTTTGATCTCCGTGACCATATGGCTGAAGAGGATTTTGCTGTTATCGTGCGTCTTCACGCGATCCTGGAGGATCTGCTCGGCGATGGAGTAGGGGAGAAACTCAATGAAGGTCACGCTCTTGGCGTACTCCAGTACCGGCAAGCCCTCCTGTAGGCCGGAGTTGCCCGCACCCACGATCACCACATCCTTGCCTCGGAAGAGCGGGCCATCGCACGTTGCGCAGTAGGAGACGCCACGCCCGTAGAACTCCTTCTCACCGGGAATG
This sequence comes from Chloroflexota bacterium, assembly GCA_009908585.1. Taxonomy (GTDB): domain Bacteria; phylum Chloroflexota; class Anaerolineae; order B4-G1; family SLSP01; genus JAAAOZ01. The sequence continues at coordinate 1,785 of JAAAOZ010000433.1, read as the reverse complement.
TTGAGCTTCTTCGGCGCGCTCCCCGTCGCGATCACGACGGCTTTGCCCTCGTAAACTTGATCTTCATCGGTGTGGACCTTGAACGGGCCATCCTCAACCGGCTCGATGTCGGTGACCTCCTCGAACTCCTCAATCTCTGTGCCGAAGCGCTCCGCCTGTTCGCGGAACTTATCCATCAGATCGGCGCCGCTGATGCCCTCTGGGAAGCCGGGGTAATTCTCGATGCCCTCCGTCGTGGCAGCCAAGCCACCGGCCGCCTCGCGATCCAATACTAAGGTCTTCAATCCATCGCGCGAGGTGTAGATGGCCGTCGTCAGGCCGGCCGGCCCGCCGCCGACGATGACAACATCGTACAGCCCGCCACTGGGGCCTTGCTTCTTAGATGATTTCTCCATCTGGAAATCTAACATATCATTGCCTCCATTCCTCCTGTTTTTAATATGAGATAGTGTGGGTTAGAAGGTTGTAAAACAAACAAGGCCCGGCATCGTTCGCCGGGCCTGTTGAGTTACTTAGATTCAAGCGTTGCACAAAGCGCAGCGCTTGAGGGCGCGAAGGCCCAGGCGTGGTAGGAACTACGCCAACGCCTTCTTAAATGCATCAATCATCATCGGGGCTGGAGCCGCGCCCTCGACGCGCTCTGCGCCTTCATTGATGACGTTGAGCGGCACGCCCATCACGTTGTGCTTGCTGGCCAACGCCTGGAACTCCATCGATTCGACGATCTCGGCGCGCAGGTTGTCGCTGACGGCGGCCATCTCGTAGGCCAACACAGCGGAGCGGGTGCAGTAGGGGCACGTCGGTGTGACGAAGACCTGCCACAGAACCTCTTGATCCAACTCGTCCAAGAAGGATTTCGTCGCGTCATCCAACTCGCTGGGGGCGCCACCGGCCTTTTGAATCCCGTGCAGCAACGTGGGGAATTCGCGGCCCGAGGGAATGCCGAAGAATCGCATGCCGTGATCCTTCTCGCCCACGATGGCAATCGCCGGGGCCATCTCGATCTTATATTCCGCGGCCAGATCCGCGCTGGCGTCGAAGTCGTTCACCTCGACCGCCACCTTATCGGACGTTGCGGCGACTTCCTCGGCCAACTGGACGATCTGCGGACAATACTCGCAATCCTCTTGCTTGGTGAAGACCATCAGCTTCACCTCATTGGATAAGTCACTCAACATCTCCGTGACATCTTGTACAATCTCGTCGTTCAACAGTGCCATGTAGTTTCCTCCCACTTTAATTTATCTGAATAGACTTGGCAAAAAATTGCCGATCCCACCCTGGGGCCACGCCCATCAGATGCGCAGATCAGCATACAACGCTCCAAATTATAGCATATTAAAGAAAATCGTCAATTAAATTCAGTTTATTCGGGGATTTTTTTGCTGATGGGATTACCCGGTCAAATCCAAAAGACCCGAAATGGATTCGTATCGATTTAGTTATCCGAGGGACACTGCGCCTGTTTTATAATGATGACTGGATAGGCGTTCATCCGTTGTCTCCCCCTATATCTTGTATTTAATTGTTGTCAAGACCTACATTTAGTGGTAGAATGAGGCGCCGTGTGCTTCTGTCCTAGAGTTGGACATTGATTTTTCCCAAGGATGCCTTATACTCTCTCCGGTGTATGTCCAGATAAAAAGCAGAGGTTAACTTGTGTATGATTTGATTTTGCTCCACGCGCCCAGCGTGTACGATTTTCGGCAGCGCGCCACGCTCTGGGGGCCGATTTCGGACCTGGTGCCCTCGACGCCGGTTTTTGATATGTACCCCGTGGGCTTC
>JAAAOZ010000005.1 GCA_009908585.1 Chloroflexota bacterium | reverse complement strand
CGCCGCCATAATAGGCCGCGACAGCGCCGATGGTCGTCGCGATCAAGACCGTCACGATCGCCGAGAGAAGGCCCAACACGAACTCATAGCGCGTACTGTACATCAATTGGCTGAGCACATCTCGGCCCATAGGATCAGTTCCCAGAAGGTGACGGGGCGAGGGCGGCGAAGGATGCATCATGATTTCCATATCGTAGCCCATCGTGGGGTGATAGGTCCTAGGCTCCCACACCGTGTTAATCAGGATGGGATGGGCCAAGGCAAATAGGCCAAAGAAGATTATCATCCCCAACCCAATCAGACCAATCGGATTCTCTGCAAACAAAGCCCAATTCTCCTTGGCGGATTTAATAAATAAATTCCAGCGCACGCGCCACAGAGGAACATATTCCGTTTGAACGGTATTAACATCAGTTGTCATCATCTACTCCTTAACTTTCCAGTGACTTCTGGCCTAGCTATAGCGAATTCGTGGATCCAACAGCGCGTAACCAATATCCGCGATCAGGTGGCTGGTCAACGTCATCACAGCAACGATGGTGAAGACCCCCATCGCCACGGGAATATCGGCCACTTGCGATGCTTGCAATAGCGTTAGGCCAATGCCTGGCCATGAGAAGACCGTCTCTGTGATGATGCCGCCGCTGACCGAACGTCCCAGGCTGAAGACTAACCCTGTCCAGACAGGCAGTAGCGCATTGCGAGCCGCATGCTTATCGCGCACGACTTTCTCGCTTAAGCCTTTGGCGCGCGCCGTCAAGATGTAGTCCTCACGCAGCGTCTCCAGCATGCTGGTGCGGGTCAACAACATATTGCCCGCGTAGGCGACCAACGTCACCGTCAGCACCGGGAGGATCAGGTGGCTCAAGATGTCCCAGCCCAAGGGCGCCAATCCACTGCTAATCCAAATAACCAGCGCGATAGCCAGCGGGACAAAGAAGCTTGCCAGACGAAACCACACACGCTGCTTGCGTGGAATGCGATTCGAGTACCAAAATCCCAAGAAGGTCACAGCGATCACAGCGATGCCGGTCATGATCATGCGCATAAAGATCTGATTAGAGGTCATAGGCGCGTTTAACCATTCCACCGGATCTAAGAACTTACCCGCCGGCAACCAATCTAACTGGACGGCAAAGAGCCAGATCATCATCAGGGCAAACCACGGCGTGAAGACCGTGTACAACGTCACCCCCGTGATCGTCGAGGCGTACTCGATCAACCCTCCTCGCCGCCAGGCCAGCACCTTACCGGTGAGGAACCCCGCCCAGAACGAGACCAATGTCGAAGAGAGGAAGAGCACCAACGTTCGCGGCAGGCGTTCTTTGATAATATCCGTCACGGGCTTGGGATACTCTTGGAAAGAAACCCCCAAATTCCCCGTGTAGAAATTACCAATGTACGTGAAGAAACGTTCAACCGGCGGACGATCTAATCCTAACTCGGCCCGGAGACGTTGACGCTCCTGAGGCGGGATATTGGGATCCATCGCCAACAGATCCGCAATATCGCCCGGTTGCGCATCAATCAGAAAATAAGTGGCGGCCTGAAACAGCAATAACGTAAGCATCATCTGCAACAGGCGTTTACCTAAGAATTTCCACATAAATCTTTACCCCTTTTGTCAAGATAAAACAGAAGAACATTGACGGATTTTTCAAGATTTAGCTACAAGCTCTCCAAGAATTCGTCGGGAGCACCCGTACCATACTCCACCCGCAACCCATTAACGACGCAGAAAAGGTCTATGACCTTCACAAACACACAAATCTTCGCTGCTTTTAGGATGACTATTGAACGGGTTAGGTAGTTCCAGAAATTAAAACCTCCCAAACCCGATGCTTTCTCCTCAGAAAACTGACCATTTTGGGGAGATTCATTTTCTTGGAACGGCCTTATCCGGCAAAATCCGAAAGGCCCCAACTCCGTAAAATTTACCGATAGATGTTGCTCGATTAAGAAATAAATGAAAAAGCACAGAAGAACACCTCGGAATTTATACAAAGAAGGCAAAAGAAAGAAAAACGCTGGGGAGCGAGCGTGACGCCCGCTCCCACAGCGTAGGTTAGGTTAACAACATCTACCGTGCAACCTAAGCAATGCTATTTCGCCAACGGCCGAGCATCCGTCTGGAAGCCAGCGGCATCGGTGATACCACTGAGAACGTCGGTGTAGGGGAAGACCACGTTTTCGCGGGCTACGTCGTAGACCTGCTTGTAGAAGAGCGGGATGTAGGGGCGCTTCTCAGCCAACATTTCCTGCAACTGATAGGCTAGTTCCTGCGCTCGCATGACATCCGAGGTATTCATGAACTCATCCACCAGGGCGTCATACTCATCATCCTTCATACCGGGGGTGTTGAAGTTGCCCGTCGTCGCCGTGTCGTTGCGGCTGTGCCAGAAGCTCTCGAAGTAGTCGGGGAATGCGGGGTTACCCAGGCTCCAACCTAAGATGTACATATCGAAGTTGGCTTCCACGAACACAGGGCCGAGAATGGTGTTGAAGCCGGTCAACTCAGATTCCACGGGCATGCCCAACTCGCGCGCCCACTCGGAAACCCACTGGTTGAAGGTCGCGCGGAGCGGGTCGTAGGCCG
>JAAAOZ010000112.1 GCA_009908585.1 Chloroflexota bacterium | reverse complement strand
CAGATCGATGCGCACGCCGCCGATGATGTTCACCGCGTGCGAGACCCGTCCGCCGGACAGATCTTCCATTATATCGAGCGCGATCCCACGGTCGCGCCAGGCGTACATAAAGATGGTGTCGTAGCCGATGTTGTTCGCCAGCACGCCTAACCAGAGGAGGTGGCTGTGGATGCGCTCCAACTCACAGAGTAGCGCGCGCAAATACAGGCCGCGCAGCGGCACTTCGATCTCCAGCAGCTCCTCGACGGCGTGGCAGTAGGTCGTCGTGTGGACGTGCGAGCAGATGCCGCAGACGCGCTCGACGAGGTGAATGTTCTGGACATAGGTGCGGGATTGACAGAGACGCTCGATGCCGCGATGGACGTAGCCTAGTCGCAACGCGCTTTCGACGACGTGTTCGCCCTCTAACGTCAACTGGAAGGCCACGGGTTCCTTGAGTAGCGGGTGCTGTGGCCCGATGGGCACGGTGATTTTATGCATTGTTTTTCATCTCCTCCTGGATTTCCGAATCTTCGGGCCGCAAGGGATGCTCGCCCTGCCAATCGTCGGGCATGAGTAGCGGCCGGAGATCGGGATGCCCCTCGAAGGTGACGCCCAACATCTCCCAGATCTCTCGCTCGTAGAAATCCGCGCCGGGGATCAGATCGGTCAGTGTGGGGATGGAAAGCGCCTCATTGTCATCAAGTAAATCGGGCAAGAGGATCCGCAGGGTCACGCCGTGTCGATCCCAAAAATGATAGAGCAGTTCGAGATTTTCCTCGCGCGCCTGGCCCGTGATCGTCGAAAGGTGCGTGAGATCGAACTCGTCCAGTAGCAGGCGCACGGCCGCGCGCAGCCCATCCGACGGGATGGTGACAAAGAGGTCGTCGGATGGCACGCTACGCCCTTCCAGATCGTGCTCCGGGAAGAGCGCCTGCAATTCCGTCAACAACTTTTCGAATAATTGAATTTGCTTCTTTAATCGACTCATCAAATTGTCTCCAGTAGGCGTGCTAGGCCATCGATCATCGCTTCGGGGCGACAAGGACAGCCGGGGATGTACATATCGACCGGCACTACCTGCTCCACACCGCCGAGCACGTTGTGCCCGCCCTGGAAGACGCCGCCGGAGCAACTGCAACTCCCCACGGAGACGACCCATTTGGGCGCCGGCATCTGCTCATAGATGCGACGCAGGCGGTCGCGCGATTGGCGCGTCACCGGGCCGGTGCAGAGCAGGATGTCGGCGTGGCGCGGCGAGGCCTCCTTGAGGATGCCCAAGCGCTCCACGTCGTAGCGCGGCGTCAGCAGATCGATGATTTCGATGTCGCAGCCGTTGCAGCCGCCGCTGTTGAAGTGCAGTATCCAGGGCGACTTGCGGCGCGCCCAGCGGACTATGTTATTAATCCATCGATGCATTTTCTATGCCTCCTTCTATGGGAAGGATAGCGGTGTTTTTTCCGCTTCCGGGACTTCTTTCTCTGATTTTGGTTCCTCGATCAGGATGAAGACGCTGATGGCGATGGCAATGGTGTAGGCTAAGGCCGTTTTACGGGGACGCACGCCTAGCGGCAGCGTCGAGAGCACCAGCGTTGCGACGTGTAGAATGCCGAAGAGCAGCGCCAGCCGAAAGAAGGCGTGATATGAGAGCCGGCCGCCGGTCGGCGGTGGCACGGTTTCCCCGCCCGTGTAGGCCAGGTGCTTATCCTCGTGATGCTCGCCCGGCGCTGCGATCTGTCTTCCTACCTCGTTGATACCGTAGGCTAGCAGCAGGAAGAAGATAAAGGCGACCGGCGGACTTAATAGAATTTTGTCCATAGGTTTTCTCCGTGCATAGTCAGCTAGTCAGGTCTTCTGGTAATTGATACTGTGCTAGGGCGAGGGTGACGTATAGCTGATCAGCGTCTTTTCAAATCCGTAGCGCGTGCCTGCGTGATCGTAGTGAGCGGCTGCAACGCCAATGCCGCGTGTTTCCACGTAGCAGAACCAACGAATGACGCCGCCGCTGAGGTACGCTTCGGTGATTTGGTAACAATCCGCGAAGTTGCCGGCAGGCGTCTGATAAGGTGCTCGCTTTGCGACGGTTCGCAGTCCATTCGCTTCACAGTGAACCTCTTCGGGATGATCGGGATTTTTGAGATCCACTTGGATCGGACACCATGTTTTTCCTTCTTTTAGAGGGAAATCGTAGACGAGTTGTGAATAGACCGGGTCAAAAGTCGTGGGGTCTGTCGCTTGATTTTCCTTGAACACCTGGGTGCCGCTGATCACATACCAGAATTCGCCAGTAGGCAAGTTGGTTAAGGTCAACGGCACGGCGGACGTCAACTTCGTATCTCTCTGCACCCTCGCGAAGAGATAAGGCTCGCTTGTCTCAGTTTCTACCACGGTTTCTGTGATGATGTAGGCGGCTGTTATGATCTGAGTTGGATCGGAGGGGCGTGGTTCGTACGGGATGTACGTATAGACCCACGTCGTTCCTTGGGTCAAGGGGAAGTCCGGTGGCGAACTTTCCTCACTTGGCGAATTAACGCAGGAGATCACGACAAAACCTAAGCTGCTTATCAGCAGGGCCGTGAGAAGGTAGATCAATCGTTTGTTTAGCCTCATTAATTCTC
>JAAAOZ010000234.1 GCA_009908585.1 Chloroflexota bacterium | reverse complement strand
GGGCATCGATGAGATCGGCATCGTCGTGGGCGACACGGCGGATGACATCAAGCGCGCGGTGCGGCGAGGCAATCGCTGGGGCGTGAAGATCACCTACATCCACCAGGAAAATCCCCTGGGTCTGGCTCACGCAGTCAAGATCAGCAAGGGTTTTCTGGGCGATGATCGCTTCGTGATGTTCTTGGGCGATAATGTCATCCAAGGCGGCATCTCCCCGCTGATCCAGCAATTTGCCGAATCGGAGTGGAACAGCCAGATCGTCTTGACCAAGGTCGCCCAGCCCGAGCAGTACGGCGTGGCCGAGTTGGATGAGGCCGGGCGCATCATTCGTCTGGTCGAAAAGCCCAAGGCGCCGCGCTCCAACCTGGCCTTGGTCGGCATCTATATGTTCGATCACCACATCTGGGAGGCGGTGGCATCCATCAGCCCCTCGTGGCGCGGCGAGTTGGAGATCACCGACGCGATCCAGTGGCTGGTCGAGAACGATTACAAGGTCTTCCCCTACATCCATCGCGGCTGGTGGATCGATACCGGGCGCCCTGGCGATATGCTGGAGGCCAACGGGATGGTGCTGGAGGAGTTGGAGCCGCACGTCACGGGCTATGTGGATCGCGAGTCGGAGGTGGACAGCCGCGTGACCGTCGAGAAGGGCGCGGAGATCATCAACAGCGTGGTGCGCGGGCCAGCCATCATTGGCGAGAACACACGCATCGTGAACTCCTACATCGGCCCCTTCACCTCGATTTATCATCACTGTGTCATCCAAAACAGCGAGATCGAGCGTTCGATTGTGTTGGAGCACAGTTCTATCGAAGATATCGCCCAGCGCATTCAGGATAGCTTGATCGGCCGGAACGTCGTGCTCAAGCGCTCGCCCATCCGGCCCAAAGCGCTCAAGCTCACCCTGGGGGATTACAGTCATTTAGGGCTGTTGTAACTCAGCAGATTGAGTAGATAAAAAAGCGCCACAAGCTCCTTTTTGGGGACTTGTGGCGCTTTTGATGTCGGGTCGCGGTTGTTGACGCTACCAATCCTACCCCGTAATCGGCGGCGAGATGCGCCGCGCAGCCTCGCTGATGAGATGGGTCGCCGTATCGACGGTAATCTTGCCGGTGTTGATGACCACGTGATAGAGTGTGGGATCGTCCCAATCGACGCCGTGGAAGTGGCGCAGATACCGCGCCCGATCCTTGTCGCTCTGATGGATCTGATCCTCCGCTTCCTCGCGGTCGATGCCCATCCGCTCCATCAGATAGCGGATGCGCGCCTCCAGCGGCGCCTGAACGCGGATGTGCAGCACGTGCGGGTTCTCCTGCAAGATCACCTGCCCGCCCCGCCCCACGATCATCACGTCGCCGATGTCGGCATATTCCCGGATGACTTGGCGGAGCAGTTCGGTGTATGGCTCGCTGGCCTCAGCGCGGATTTCCTCCTCCACCAAGCGGCGATAGGCCTCCTGACGGCTCATCTGGTCTTCCAACATCATCATTGCGATCTGCTCGTCATAGGTGTAGCCCTCGCGCAGGGTGGCGCTGGCGATGGTCGGGATCATCGGCATCCGCCCCATCGCCTCGATGACCCGCTCCAAGACGCTGGGGACTTTCTCGCGCTTCTCCAACTGCACGACCATCGCCTCGTCGGGATAGCCCGCAAGCTCGGCTGCCCGCTGAAGAATTTCGCGATCCAAATAGCGCAGATTGAGGGTTTTGGCCACCGCGGTCGCGATGTAGCTCCCTCGGCTGCCCAGTTGCCTGGATACTGTGATGATGGTACTCATTCGAACCTCCTTTCAGATGCCTAGAGACAAATTTTCCGAAGGGTAACGCTTGTTAAGGTGTCGGCTCCGGCGTGACATACGGGATCACGTCGAACGCTGCCGTTTGCGATTCCGCGCCGGCGATCTCCAGCGTCACGCTGTAGGCGCCGGGGAGCAAAAAGGGTGCGGTGATGACGCCCGTGACGCTATCCCACACTAAGCCGCGTGATCCGCCATCCCACGCCCCGTCTGTCGTGCGCATCGATTCACCGTTGCGATACCACGTCGCCCGCCACGCCGTCGTCGGCGAGAGCTGCGAGCAGCGCCGCCCGGCGTAGATTGCCTGCGTGTACCACTCGAACGACTCCCGCACTAAGACGGGATCGCCGTCGGGCGTCAGCCCCGCCGAGATGACAAGCGGGCCACAGCTCGGCGCGGGCGTCACGGTGGGCACGGGCGTTGGCGGCGGCCCGATTTCGAAAGCGACCTCGCGGCTCGGCTCGCCCATCAACGTGAGCGCGGCGCGATAGGCTCCGGCCTCGAAGGGGGCGCCATCCTCGCGGTAGCAGGCCACCGCGCCCTGGCCGGCGACCGACGTTAGCGTGAGCGAGCGCTTGCAGATTGTCGCCTCGTCGCGCCGAACGACGACCCAGATCGGCGCGCCCGTGCACGCGCCCGCATACTCGTAGCGCACGTAGAAATGGCGCGTTTCCTCTGCCAGCCGCGCGACTTCTGGGCCGTCGGGCGTCATCGCGAGCGTCAGCGCGGTGACTGTGGGGGGCGTGGCCGTCACGGTGAAGGTGTGGCGCGCGATGATCTCCGAATCCACGTCCAGATGGAC
>JAAAOZ010000033.1 GCA_009908585.1 Chloroflexota bacterium | reverse complement strand
GCGCCCCCCCCGCCCGGAGACGACAGGCTCCCCGCCCGTGATCGTGGTGACGCCGTCGGGGCTGCCGGGCTACGGCGCGCAGCGTCCGGCGCTGGGACAGGGGTCGGGGGAATACGGCGATGGGGCGTGGACGATGGCGCCGCGCCACGAACGGAACTTCACCATCGTAGGAGGGGAGGAGCGATGAGCCTAATTTCGGTGTTCAATCGACAGAAGAGTGAGCCGATTCGTTTGCTTTCGCGGCGGCATAACTACTTTCCACGGCGGTTTATGTGGCGCGGAGAAAAGTACGATGTCCATCACGTCGTGGAGGCGTGGACCGAGGTAAAGCGCAACACCTCGCGGCACTGCTTTCGCGTCCGCTGCCGCGAGGGCATATTCGATATTTACCAGGATATTCCCTTGAATGCTTGGTATCTGGCAAGGCAGGTGGAATGATGAACATTGGTCTGTTGTGGTTTGATGGCGGCTCGCGAAATCTATCGCAGAAGGTCGCCCGCGCGGCCAAGCGGTATCGGAATCGATTTGGGGAAGCGCCCAATGTCTGCTACGTCAATCCAAACGCTCTCCCGAATGGAGAGGAGCAGCATATTAAGGGCGTCTGGGTTCGGCCTTCCCCTCGAATTCTGCAAAATCATTTCTGGGTCGGCCAAGAGGCGGCGGAGTAGGGCTATAAGTTTCTCTCGAACTTGCTGCCTTGGAGAAAGGGTGTCAAATCCGTCACTGGGGAATGGTAGTTATGCGCAATCATCTCGGCCAGTAAGTGGTTTGCTTCTTTCAGTTCTTCCAGTCCTTGCTTGATCTCTCGATACACTTCGGTTGGAATGTAGATGTGGCTTTAGATTTGATGCAAGAGATTGAGATGGTCAATTCTGGGGTGCTTTTTGGGGAAAACTAGCCGAGTTATCCACAGTTTGAGATTGGTAATCCACAATTACGCGCTAAAATCAAGCAGGGACCCAGCGTGACGTGGTGAATAAATCCTAAAAACCAGCCCCAAATACCCGTCAAGTGGGGAAAATTCGTCAAAAACGGGCTATAAATCGTCGCCAAGTGGTGACGACCTAGTTTTCCACCGCCGGTTGTGAAAAACCGGTGGAAAACTGTGGATAACTTAGTGGATTTTCCCACACGTTCATACGCCGATATGCAAATTGGACAAAATAGGAAAATCCGGTATACTTCTTCCTTGAGACATCTTACGTTTTAGTTTGAGTATTTTAGTAGGTTGTGGAGGAAAAAAGCGTGGCAAACACGAAATCAGCTAAAAAGCAAATTCGGAATTCTTATCGCAAATGGTTACGAAATCGTCAGGTGAAGGGCAAGATGCGCGGCGCCGTGCAAATGGTGCGCTCCGCCATCGAGGCCGGGGATGCGGAAGAAGCGCGTGCTCTGATGCCGAAGGCATCCAAGGAATTGGACAAGGCCGCGAACAAAAACGTCATCCACCCCAATAAGGCCGCCCGCCTGAAGTCCCGCCTGATGCGCCACATCAACGCGCTGGAGTAACCGCCATCTAAACGCTGCCGTTTTTTCAGCAGCGCGGATAGAGCAGCACATCCGATCGCGCCGCGGAGGGAAAATACACCCTGCGCGGCGCGATCTTTTTTGAGGTGCGAAACTTGATGGGCAATGCGGTCTCTCTAATTTTCGATGAAATCACATCATAAAATCCTACATCTTCTCCACGAGGAAATCGTACTGGTCAAGGCCCGACGGCATCGGCAAATCAGGCCAAATACGAAAGCCTACCAAGTCATTTAGATCAACTGGCGCATAGATCAACTTCTTAACTCCCCGGGACGAGCGCACTACAATCATTTGTCCCGTACGCAGCGTGCGGCTGAGATGACGTGCAATCCGTGCTTTCTCCTCCTCGTTGATCCCCGCCAATGCCGCCCAAAAGATGACGTCATAGGGAGCCAACGCCGTGAAGTCGCAGATGTCCGATTGTAGGACACGCACACGTTGGGTTAAGCCCAATGCCTGAATGACTTCGCGGGATAACGCGCAAGCTTCCGGGTTCACGTCTACGCAATCCACACTCAAGCTAAAGTGCTGCGCGAGCAAGAGTGCCGTCATCGGCAGCGGGCCACTACCAATCATAAGCGCTTGCTCAAAATCGGCAGGATGCGCTTGGGTGAGCCTAGACATCTCGAAATTCACGATCTTAAGGTAATGCTCGTAGTTAGGATAGGAGGATAGCCCCCTTACTGGGGAAGAATGCCCCGCAAAACGCCGTGCCCACTGGGCTTCATCCCCATACTCATAGCGAGCACGGGATGCGCGTAGATGTGAACACAGAGAAGGATAAGTTTGCAGGATCGTTTCGACGGTCTCGCCTGAAGCAAGGAGATCTAACAGTCGAGAGATTTGGAGACGTAGGTTGTGAACGTATGATTTCCTCTCACAGATCTCTGGATCTGTCATAATCCATTCAAACATAGCCCTATTTCTCTCATTCTACACATTCACCTTTTCCCTAATGAGAACTAACCATCCCCCAAAAGGGTGCTTCGCTATCGCGCACTAGAATGCAATCACCACCTTATACTGCCATCGCATGTTGAATATCCCGTTGCTCTCTTGGCTCTTCAGTAATTCG
>JAAAOZ010000256.1 GCA_009908585.1 Chloroflexota bacterium | reverse complement strand
CGGCATCGGCACGACGACGCCTTCGGCCAAGATGACCATTGACGAGGCGGTCACGAGCACCGCGACCTTCGGCGCCAGCGCTATGTACGTCAAGTCCGTCAACAGCTATTTTGACTATGAGGGCGGTATGACGTTGAGGGGCAGCGGAAGCGCCTGGTCAACCCGCTTCACCGGCAAGGATAGCATGACGGATACCGGCGAGATCGTGGGGATCTACCGAGAGGAGATCAGCCCCGGCGTGACCCAAGGGCCGATTGCGGTCTTCAACAATGACGGCACGGTGGGGATTGGCACGAGAACCAATCTCGGCCCGTCATTGACGGTCAAGGACAGTTTGACCTTGCAAGACGGAACGTCGGGATGGAACTACGTGGATTTGAATGTGAACAACGATAACAATTTCGCGGTCGGGACGTATGATGGCGCGAATTGGAATCAAAGCATGGTTATCGAAACCAGCTCCGGCTTTTTGGGCTACGGATATGGCATGACCGATCCCGAATACTTGATCCATCTCAACGGCGGGGCTTATAGCGATGGCGCCTCGTGGGTGGATGCTTCCAGTCGCGAGTACAAGACGGAGATCACCCCGCTCACGTTGGAGCAGGCGCAGGAGGCGCTGGCCGGCCTGGATTCGGTGACGTTCAAGTACAAGGCGGATGAGGACGGCGAGTTGCACGTGGGCTTCATCGCGGAGGATGTACCGGAGCTGGTCGCGACGGCGGATCGCAAGGGCCTGAGCGCGATGGACATCGTCGGCGTGCTCGCCAAGGTGGTGCAGGATCAGCAGCGCCAACTGACCGACCAGGAGCGCCAGATCGCCGATCAGCAAGAGCACATCGATGACTTAGAAGCGCGATTGACGGCGCTGGAGCAAGGGACGGCCCGCACGCCCGCACGCCCCACTATCTCCTGGGAGTTGCTCCTCGGATTGCCCATCGTCGGCTTTGTTTTAGAGTGGCGCCGACGCGCGGGGAGGGTCTCATGAGCGCGACGCTGAAAGCGAAAATGCAAGCGACGACGATTTTGCTGATGTTGGTCACGCTCGCGCTGATTGCCACGCCCGTCTTATCCCAATCGGGCGGCGGGGAAGGATACGAGATCACCCGCTGGAACGCATCGGCGGGCGGCGGGCGCAGTGCAAGCGACCATTACACCCTAGACGGCACCGCCGGTCAGCCCGCTACGGATAAAATGAGCAGCGGGGATTACACCCTGGGCAGCGGCTTTTGGGGCGGCGCCGGCGCGCCGCAACACGTCATCTATCTGCCGCTGGTGTTGAAGTTGTAGCTATATGAAAGCCTCCCCTCCTCCTCTCCATCGAATCGAATGGAGAGGAGGAGGGGCCGGGGGCGGTGGAGGGGTTCACCCTCCTCGTGTTGCGACGATGATTTGATGGGTGTATACTTGCGGTGAGGATGATTTTTTGTGCGAATCGACCGCGTAATGTGGAGGTGAATGATGTTCAAGCCTATACAAGTCAAGCCGCTTCCTGGGTACAAACTGTGGATCGAGTATACCGACGGCGTGGCCGGGGAAGTGGATCTTTCGCATCTCGCCGGGAAAGGGGTATTCGCCCTCTGGAACGATACTGATGCTTTTGAACAGGTCTACATCGACGAAAGTGACGCGATTGCCTGGTCGGAAGAGATCGCGTTGTGCCCCGACGCTCTGTATATGAGGATCACGGGCAAAACGCCGGAAGAGCTTTTCCCCAATCTCAAAACGGAAATGGCGTATGCCTGAGTTAAGCCGTTTCTATGGCATCGTGATCAAGATGTACTTTGATGACCACGCGCCACCTCATTTCCACGCTGAATATGGTGAGCATAGTGCACTCATCGACATCAATACACTGGCTATCATAGCGGGCAAGCTTCCTGGTAGGGCCTTGGGATTAGTCATCGAGTGGGCTTCAATCCATCAATCCGATTTGGCTCGAGAATGGACAAACGCCAAGAATATGCAGTCGTTGGGCAAAATCCCACCGCTAAAATAACGTAGATTTTCACGCCTTGGCAAAGAACACAAGGAACCCAATGAACTATAAAGCATTGATTGCCAGCTATGAGGTGGATGTACAATTCCCCGATGTGAGCGGGATGGAGCATTTGGATATGTTGATGACTCGCAGCGAGATCGCTCAAAACGAGTTGCATCTCTCGGATGAGGAACGCGAGCGGGTGTTAAAAGCGGATCGTATCTTTCTGCAACACGCTAAGGAATTCTACGCATCTATTCGGCGGGTCGCTGATTTATCGAATTGGCGGCGTGATGAGCGCGTGCCCCCTACCCACTGGTGGTGGTATTTAGATGTCATCGTACAAATCCCGGCGCATCTGTCGAAATCTGCTGCACCTGAATCTTCATCCAACCGACATCGAAACCCCGAAGCCAAGGCCGTTCCAAGAAAATAAACCTCCCAAATACAAGCAATCTTCCGAGGAAAAAGCATCTGGTTTGGAAGGTTTTAAATTTTGGAACTACCTAAGCCCCCCACCTCGTACGTGAGGATACCCCACCGCCGACTTTTTGACCTTTGACTTTCTGACCTTTGACCCATTTTTAGGAGGAAACCCCCATAATGACCATCCCAACCTATCTCGACGCC
>JAAAOZ010000100.1 GCA_009908585.1 Chloroflexota bacterium | reverse complement strand
CCCTCCGACGTCAACTGCCGGCCGATCTCACCCGCGCCCGCTTGCGAGATCATATATCGCGCCTCCTCACCGAGCAAAAAGACGCCCACGTAATAGTAGCCAAAGCGATCCTGCACCAAATCGACCACGTGATTGAGCAGCGCGTCCAGATCCAGCACCGCGTTGATGCTCTGCCCGACCGCGATCAGGGTCTCCAACTGCAACGCTTGCCGCTTGAGGTCGGTTGTCCGCGATTCGTTTTGGAGTTGCAGCGCCATCTGGCGGCGCAGGGAGCGCAGCCGCGCCCCGTGGAGGATCAAGGCCAACGCTGACGCCGATGCCATCTCCATAGCAAAAGCCTGCCACGGCGGAACGCCAAAGCGCGGGATCACCAATGCGGTCCAACCCACGAGAATCCCGGCCACAATGCCCAACATCCATGGTGTGGAGAGCACGATGAAGCCCACGCCGACGATCAACAACATCAGATTGTTGGACTGAAACAAGGCGCTATTCAGCCCAATGCTCGCCAGACGATGGGCCAAGACCAAAGCGGCCATCACCGCTGCGATGAGGTTTGCATACGAAAGCGGGATCTCCCATCGCGGACTGAGTAGCGCAAAGGCGAAGAAGACACCCGCATTTGCCAGCGCCAACGGTATCAGGATGAGGGCGTGCGCCTCGTGGTGATGGGAGTAGGCCCACACCAACATCAGTACGCCCAGCACCGCCGCTATCGGGCGCAGGCCATCCAGCAGCACCTGGTTAAGACGGCGGCGCAGCACCGCCGGGCTGATCCCCCCAACAGGTTGGTTTTCAGCCACGAAGAAAGAAATCAACTGGTCAAGTAAATTTCGTCCCATCTTATTCCAGTTCCTCCAACACGGCCTGAATCTTCTTCATCCGACGACGATTCAACCCCATATCCGAATAGCCCAGCCGCGACGCTGAACGAAAGTGGATCTGCTGGGTTGCCTCATCGAAGTAAAACTCTACATCGTCGGCAAAACGTAGCGCGGGCGTGCGGAACACCACATAGAGATAATCCGGTCGATTCTCGATGATCTCCGCGCGAGGTTGCGCCGCGATCACGGCGAGGAGTTTCTCCTTCGCCGCCTCACGTGACCCTTCGTACGGGATCGGCGCCATGTGATGCTCTTCATCCGATGTCGGCGCCTGCGTCGAGACACAATTTGGGGAATCGGGACATGGCGCCAAGCGCCCACCGGTCACGCCCAGGTTCGAAGGGCGCTTGCCGGCGAACACATCCAAGCGCGAGAGGATAAAAAGCGCGCCCACCACGCCGAGCATCCCGATGCCGATCTTCATCCCAGTTGACACGTGTAACTCCTTACTACCAGTGATAAAGCTTTTGAACTATCACAAAAATGTCACTCTTCCATTATAATAGAGGAAACCTAAATAACCAACCACAACAGTTTCAGGTCAAATGCGTTGCATTCAGCAACCAGCTTCCAGCATCCAGCAACCAGCCAAAGGAGTCTGCCATTATGAAAACCCTCTTGATGTTACGCCACGCCAAATCCAGTTGGGCCGATCCGTGGATGGACGATCACGACCGGCCGCTCAAAGCGCGCGGGGAGCGCGACGCGCCCCGGATGGGCAAATTCATCCGCCGAAAGGATCTGCTGCCCGACCTGGTCATCACCTCGACGGCGAAGCGCGCGCGTCAGACGACGACGTTGATGGCGGAGGCCGCGCAGTACGACGGCGAGGTGCGCGCCACGCGCCAGATCTATCACGGCGACCCGGAGGATTACATCGCGGCGCTCCAACGCCTGCCCCAGCCATACGAGCGGGTGATGGTCGTAGGCCACAATCCGGGGATGGAGGAGCTTCTGGAGTTGCTCACCGGCGAATTCGAGCGCATGAAGACGGCGACGCTGGCGGAGATCCGGCTGCCCATCGAGGCGTGGCTCGACTTGGATGAGACGACCGAGGGGACGTTGGTGAATCTGTGGTCGCCGCGTGAGGTGGCATAGAGCGTATTGCGTATTGCGTATTACGTAAAAGCGTCATCTATACAAACATCCTTACGCAATACGCACTACGAAATACGTTCCCCCTACTCCTCCTTCTCTCCCTCCTCCACATCCCTGACCTGCAACCAGATGGCGCCGCGCTGAAGTGGGGCGAACGCTTCGTTGGCAGCGGCGAGGTCGTCATCCAGGGGGCGAAAGGTGATCTCCGCCGGGAGGTCGCCGCGCAGGGTCTCGTCGTCCAGCGCGACGGGGATGCGATAGTGCACCGGCTCGCCCGGCGGCACCGTCGCTGTGATCTCGCCGCGCACCTGGCCCAGCGCCCGCACTTGCATCTCGACCGCCATCGGCATGGCTAAGTCGTGCTCGACAACGACGCGCACGCTCGCGTCCCCCGGATCTTGGTCAACCGAAAAAGCGTGCAGCGTCTCGTAGGGCCGCCAACTGCCCACGGCCTCGAGCGCCGGATCGCGCCCCAGCAGGAGATAGCGCGGCGACTGGGTAAGTGTCACGCGCACACGCTGCCCATCGCCGGTCAGAGACGAAGTCGCGCCGGTCATCTCGACGACGGGCACCTCTGCCAGCGGCAGCGGAAGCGCTACCTCGCGCGGGGTCTCCGCCGAGGTCCACAC
>JAAAOZ010000346.1 GCA_009908585.1 Chloroflexota bacterium | reverse complement strand
GCCAATCATCACGATGACGTTTAAGCCAATCGCTGTGTAGAACTGCCACGATGTGGGGTCTTTGATCGCATCCCCCAAAAATACGAGGGAGGTCGACCCCGGAACAATGCCCAAGGCTGTAGCTAAGAGGTACGTTGGCGCCGGAACTTTGGTCAGGCCGGCGAGATAGCTCTGTACCTCCCACGGGAAAATGGGCACGAGGCGCATCAGCAAGATGAAGATAAACCCTTTACTACCTTCGGATTGTCGGTAGATCTCCTCGAGCTTTTTGCCTTCCACCTTGGATTCAACCCACTCGCGTCCCAAGTGGCGCGCCAGCATGAACGGCACCAGGGACGAGGTCGTGGCAATGCCGATGACGAGCAAGGTTCCCCCCAGCGTGCCAAACAGCAAGCCGCCCAGGGGCGAAAGCACCGTCGCTAATAAGGGGATGGGGGAGCTGATGATATAGACGAGGGCGTACATCACAGGCGCCCACGGGCCAAAGCCTTGGATGAACGCTTGTAGATTTTCGCTGTTGAATTCATCGTAGAGCGAGAAATAGTAACGTGCGGATGCTGCGAGTATCCCAAGGACAATGATGACGGGCACGATCCGCATCCAGGTTCGATTTTTCGTCTCTGATGCCATGATCTCTTCCATAAATCTCCTCCAGCCGCAACTTATCCTTTTACGTCATGGCTATGCACGTTCCTCGCGGCTTGAGCGGTAGACGCGCGCGATATCTTCTGGGCTTGCGCCCAGATATAGATAACGAATCATACACCAAACGGTGAATAGCCATTGTCGCGTGGCTCCACGTTCCAAAAAGCGGCGGCTCGACGTCTTAACTCTCAGGCGGATACATACCAGTCTCCCCGCGTTGTGTAGCGCCCTGGACATTTCGACGTCTTCCATCAGCGGGATGTCTTGAAATCCACCGACCTGTTCAAATATCTCCCGCGACATAAATTGGGCCGAATCGCCGAACATGATCCGCCAGTCCGTCGGAAAAATGATGTGATTGACGAGGTGGAGCACGCCTTTGGCAGGACTAATCAGGGGTTGGAAGTTGCCGCCGCTCACATCGGGCTGACGCAAGACTTCGACCACCGCCTCATACCATCCTCGCGGCAGATACGAATCTGCGTGACAAAAGACAAATCCCTCCCCTGTGGCGACTTGGGCGCCCCGATTCATCTGGACGCCGCGTCCACGCGGCGAATGCACCACCGTGACGTCGGGCGGCGCCAGGTCGGGCGTGCCATCGCTGCTGCCGCCATCGGCTACGATGATCTCGACTTGATCCGCGCTGTACCCGCGCCGCGCGGCCTCGATGCATGTTTGAATGTTTTCGGCCTCGTTGAGGGCGGGAATGATGACGGAAATGAGCATAACGTATCCTTTTATCCTCTTTTACATGAGGTCACGATGTCACAGGAAGTCCTCGTTTGTATTTGCACGCATAGCCCCCTGACACTTTTTCCGGCATCAGCGACTGAAGTAGCTTAGCGGCGAAGTCCCTTCGAGAGGCGCTATAGCCATGCTATAGCGCCCAGCATCCTCCTTCGAGGATGCCCTAAGGTAGTTCCAGAAATTAAAACCTCCCAAACCTGATGCTTTCTCCTCAGAAAACTGACCGTTTTTGGGAGACTTATTTTCTTGGAACGGCCTAAGCCGTCTGCGAAGGCAGACGGTTGGCCGCGAGGCCTCTCCACGGTCCTTCAGTCCCCGTAAAGTGGCTTAAATGAACATTTCTAGGTCAAAATTCAGTAGCCAACCTGTCTTTTGATGTCACTCAATGCCGTTGCCCAAGAAGTGTCGGGTAGCTAGTTTGCACGCCAGGCGCGATAGTCATCTCCCGTATCGATATCCACCAGGGTTCGAAGTCGGGTTAACGATAGCCCCTGCCGTTGCGCTTGCGCTTCCGTCTGCGCCAGCACGTTATCGGTGCTCCACGCGATGTTGCGAAAGAGATTCGCGCCCGGCGTTCGCATCCCGATCAGGTAATATCCGCCGTCCGCCGCCGGCCCGATCACAGCCGGCTGATGTTCGAGCGCAGCGAAAGCCTCGCTAACCAAGGCTGCATCCAATCCGGGGATGTCGCTGCCGGTGAGGACGGCGCGGGCGGCGCCATTGGAAAATGCGTGCTGGAAAGAGGTGTGCATTCGCGCGCCCAAATTGCCTTCGACCTGGGAGGTCACGTATAGCTCCGGGAACGCCTTGCTGAAGTAGGCGACATCTCGCGGCGCGGCGAGCGATAGTTCAATCGTAGTGTTTTCGAATGCCGCGTTCAGTAAATCAAATAGATAGGCATAAAGCATGCGAGCGTAAAAGCCGGCGGCCTGTTCCGCCCCAATCGCGGCGGCCAGGCGCGTTTTGGCGTAGCCGGGACGCGGGCGTTTGGCGTAGATGATGAGATGTTGTTGGGGAGAGCGTTGGGTGATCAGAAATCCTCCATTCCTCTCTCATACAGCTTTGCCCGACCGCGCCGCCCAACCTGCGTGATGCAGCCCATCTTTCGCAGGCAGTAGGCCATCCTCTGGGCCAGCCGGCGCGATCCGTCCATCGCCTCGGCCAGATCCGCCGTGGTGAACGGCTCCGGCATCCCCGCCTGACAAAGGAGCCGGAATCGTG
>JAAAOZ010000079.1 GCA_009908585.1 Chloroflexota bacterium | reverse complement strand
TTGACGGGCGTGCTGGCGGAGTTCGAGGGTGAGACGCTCACCTTGGCGGCCGCCGATGGCTTCCGCCTCTCCGTGCGCCACATCCCGATGATCCATCCCGTGCCGCATCCCTTCGACGTGATCATCCCGGCGCGCGCCCTCTCCGAGCTGATGCGCATCATCGGCTCGCAGGAAGAGCCGGTCAGCATCTCCACCACGCATCCGCACAACCAAATCCTCTTTCAATTGGAGGATACGGTCCTCAACTCGCAATTGATCGATGGGCACTTCCCCGATTATCGGCGTATTATCCCTTCATCCCATCGCCTGACGGTGGTGTTGGGCCGCACAGAGCTGTTGCAAGCCTGCAAGCGCGCCGAGATCTTCGCTCGCGATGTCGCCTACATCGTCAAATTGACCATCAGCGAGGGCGAGATCGTCGTCTCGGCGGATTCGTCGGAATCGGGCCAAGGCTCCACCCGCCTGATGGCCAACGTCGAGGGCGAGGATGTGGAGAGCGGACTGGAGATTGCCTTCAATGTCCGCTTCCTGATCGACGTTCTCTCTGCGCTGGAGACGCCACAAGTGCGCTTGGAGTTGACCGAGGCTACGAATCCGGGCGTGATCAAGGGGATTGGCAACGACGACTTTGTGCACGTCGTGATGCCGATGCATTTGGGACGGCGATAGCGCCTAAAGAGCTGGCGAATCAAATAGAAATCTATTCAGCCGGATATGGGATGGCGCCATCTCATATCCGGCTTGCGTATGTCTAGGGGTCAATAGTGAATTTATGACGACATTAAAATCTGAGGA
The DNA here is from genome assembly GCA_009908585.1 of Chloroflexota bacterium. GTDB lineage: Bacteria > Chloroflexota > Anaerolineae > B4-G1 > SLSP01 > JAAAOZ01. The sequence goes on along the minus strand of JAAAOZ010000079.1, from coordinate 1,824 downwards.
TATACGAGTATTGCCGTTGGAAGCGTTGCGTCGCCAATGTGACGCGGCGCAATTCTCCTTCGCCGTGACCGACGAATTGCCCAATGAAGCGCGCATCATCGGGCAGCAGCGCGCGGTGGAGGCCATCAACTTTGGATTGGACATCGAAAGTCCGGGCTTCAATCTCTTCGTCTTTGGCCCGACGGGATCGGGCCGCCGCTCGACGGTGCGGCGCATCGTCTCGGAGCGGGCGAGCAAGGCCGAGACGCCGCCGGATTGGGTCTACGTGAATCACTTCTCCGATCCCGGCGCGCCGCGCGCGATCTCTCTGCCGGCGGGGAAGGGGGCCGAATTTCGGGCGGATATGGAGCGCTTCGGCAATGGGCTAGGCGAGCGATTGACCCAAGCTTTCGAGACGGACGAGTACGCGGAGGCGCGGGAGCAGTTGGAGCAGCGATGGCGCTCCGCGCAGCAGGCGGAGCTATCCGGCGTGGATTTGGCCTGTCGCGAGCGCGGATTCGCGCTGCTGAACACGCCCTCCGGCATCTACATCGCCGCCGTGCAGGAGGGCGAGGTGCTCTCGCCGGAGGCCTACAGCCAATTGCCGCCGGAGGAGCGCGCGCGCCTAGATCAGGTGCGCGACGAGTTGGAGGATATGCTCAATGGCGCGTTGCGTCGCTTGCGCGAGCACGAACGCCGCACCTCGGCGGCCATCGAGCAGTTGGATCGGGAGGTCGCGGATTTCACCGTGCGCCCCTTGCTCGAAGAACTGAAGGAGAAGTACGAGGATCAGCCGGAGGTGCAGGTCTACTTGGACGAGGTGCGCGAGGACATCGTTCAGCACGTGGGGCTGTTTCACGTGGGGGCGGACCGCGAGGAGCAAAACGAAGACGGCGGTTCGCTCCTAGATGTGCCGTTGCAGAATCGCTATCACGTCAATTTGCTGGTTGATCACCGAGAGACGTCGGGCGCGCCGATGGTCGAGTTGGAGACCCTGACCTACGACAAGCTCTTCGGGCGGATCGAGTACGACGTGCGCTACGGCACGACGACGACCGACTACACGCTCATCCGCCCCGGCGCGCTGCACGAGGCCAACGGCGGCTATCTGATCCTGGATGCCGAGGCATTGCTCAATGATCCGTATGCTTGGCCTGGATTAAAGCGCGCCCTTTTCCATCGCACCCTGCGCGTGGAATCGCCCGACGGCCAGCAACTGGTGCGGACCGTCACGCCGGTGCCGGAGCCGATCCCGCTGAAGGTCAAGGTGATCTTACAAGGCGATACGTCGACCTATTACCTGCTCTATGAACGCGATGACGATTTCGCTAAGCTCTTCAAGGTGCAGGCGAACTTCCGCTCGGAGATGAAGCGCACGCCGGAGAATGAGTTGACCTACGCGCACTTTATCCGCTCGCTGGCCTCGGAGGAGGGGCTGTTGCCTTTTACGGCGGAAGCGGTGGCGCGCGTGGTTGAGTTCGGCTCGCGCCTGGCGGAACATCAGGCGCGCTTGAGCACCCTCTTCGGGCGGATCGCCGATCTGGTGCGCGAGTCATCGTATTGGGCGCGACAGGCGCAGCAGGAGCACGTGCGTCGCGCCGATGTAGTGACCGCGCTGCACAAACAGCGTCGCCGCGAGAATCTCGCGGAGGAGTTGGATCGCCGGGATATTTTGGAGGAGCAGCAGGTCATCGCTACGGAGGGAACGGCCATCGGCCAGGTGAACGGGCTGTCGGTCGTGACGTTGGGCGGCTACCAGTATGGGATGCCCAACCGGATCACGGCGCGCGCCTACGTTGGGCGCGGCAACGTGTTGAATATTCAGCGTGAGGTGCATCTGAGCGG
>JAAAOZ010000186.1 GCA_009908585.1 Chloroflexota bacterium | reverse complement strand
TTCATCCGCATCAAATTGATGTAGCCCGATTCGCCCTCAATCTCCGCGCCGACAAAGACGGCGTGCAGCGCAGCGTAAAAATCCTGTTCTTTGCTCATAGAAAGTCCTTTCGTCTCTTGATCAGACGCCAATGATGGCCATTAAGTACAGCGTTATTTTACACTACTCCGGGGATGATGAAAGCCCACCACGACCAACAAAAAAAAAGCGCCCTGGATCTCTCCAGAGCGCCGTAGGGAGCCGTGCCCGGCCAAAGCCTCCAGGAGGCTATGGCCACCTGCACCCAGCCAAAACCCCCAGGCCCCGCAGTTTTTCGCAAGCGAATAACTGCCCAGGCTAAAACCTCGTAGAGGTTGTGCCCGGCTAAGGGCCGATAGGCCCATGCCCCATTGCCGAGAACTCAGATACCCGGCCATGGAGCGACGGAGGGAGCGACGGCTGATTGTCGGAAAGCGTCCCGCCGCGCACCTCGCCGAGGATTGAAATCCCCGGCTACTAAGGCCATTCCAAGAAAATAAATCTCCCAACAACAAGTGATTTTCCGAGGAAAAAGCATCAGGTTTGGGAGGTTTTAAATTTTGGAACTACCTTAGAAACGCGCTGTGAACCCCTATATAACCTGTTTCCAACAGGTTTTGGGTATCAGGCGATGAATTCATTCATCGCCCCAAGGCTGTCACAACTGAAGTACCCTGGAAAGGCCTCCTTGGCCCTCCTTGGCCCTCCTTGGCCCTCCTTGGCCCTAAGGCCCAATGGCCGAGGGAAGGCCCAATGGCCGAGGGGGCGGCCAACCGTCTGCCTTCGCAGACGGCCTATCGCATCCTCGAAGGAGGATGCCTGGCGCGTAGCGCCTCTCGAAGGGACTTCAATCGCTGACCAAAGTGTAAACTTAATTATCTTGGAAAATGAACCATCCCAGGTTGGGGAGGTTTTAATTTCTGGAACTACCTTAGCCTCACACCCCCATGCATAACCTGGGGGTGTTTTTTCTGAGTCAGAGACCTTCTTTCCTAAGCAGATGGATTTGGTATAATCGAATCATAGCCATCTAGCCTAATCACACCAGCACGAGGGAGGTCATGTGGAGCAGTTAATCACGGGGGCGAAGGCACTACATATTCCAATTCAGCCGGAACATCTGCGGGCGTTCCGCATCTACCAGGAAGAGTTGCTAAAATGGAACGAGCGCTTCAATTTGACGGCGATCACGGATGATCAGGGCGTGCAGATCCGCCATTTTTTGGATTCGCTCTCGTGTTGCCTGGGGATGGGCTGCGGCGAGGAATTGCGGGGTCAACGGGTCATCGATGTCGGCGCCGGCGCCGGATTTCCCGGCCTGCCGCTCAAGATCCTCCAGCCCGGCCTCCATTTGACGTTGATCGAGGCGACGGGCAAGAAGACGCGGTTCCTGCGCCATCTGGTGGAGCGCCTGGGATTGGAGGGCGTCACCATCCTCCACGAGCGCGCCGAGACGCTGGGCCAGGCCCCGGCGCATCGCGAGCGCTACGATTGGGTCATCGCCCGCGCCGTCGCCGACACGCCGATCCTGATGGAGTATCTGCTGCCGCTGGCGAACGTGGGCGGCCAAATCCTGGCGCAGAAGGGCGAGGGCGCCCCGGCGGAGGTGCAACGCAGCGAGTGGACGATCAAGACGCTGGGCGGGCACGTGCGGCGCCTGGTCCCCGTCGAGCTGCACGGCCTCGCGGAGACGCGCTACCTCGTGTTGGTGGATAAGGTCGCGAGGACGCCGCCGAAGTATCCCCGCCGGCCCGGCATGCCCTCCAAGCGGCCGCTGACGGCGGACTAGGTCAATCTCACCCTTGCGAAGGTTCCAGATAGATCTTCAAGCCACAAGCCCTGTGGACTGTCGGAAATACCTCTAACAACAGAAGCCCTTCGTAACCTTCGCAAGGTTTGCCCCTATCACAACAGCCCCAACCACCCCGCGATGGTATCCCCGGCGCCGGCCATGTTCAGGGCGATGGGCAGAAGCAGCACACCCATCGCGTTCATCCGGCGCGATCCCCAGAGCACGGGAATCAGCCCAATGCCGGTGGCGACCGCACAGATCGCCAGGCCGCCCAGGCCCGTCATCGCCACGACGACGACCAGCAGGATGCCCAGCGTGACCAGGCTGATGATCCGGTAGCTGACGCGCGCTGTCAGAGCGATCACCGCGCGCGTGAAGCCCAGCGAGAGGAAGAACGCTGTCACCCCGGCCAACAGCACGGCGGCGGTGGCCCAGTAGTAACTCTCCGGCGTGTAGGTGCTGTACTGCGTGCTCACCATCCACGCCATCCCCCCGCGCGTGAGGTGCAACCCCGGCACGAAGTAGAGCAAGAAGCCGCCGACGTAGTAGACGATCTTCGAGGCGCCCTGGGAGATGATGAACGCGCGCTCGTCGCGCTGCGCGGTGGCATGCCCCGCCAGAAAGCCACCGATCCCGCCGGTGACGACGGGGAAGAAGGCCGCGAAGATGCCGCCCATCACGCCGGCGGCCGTGCCCTGGAAGATCTTGTCGAAGGGCGCGTCCACGTCCCGCGCGATATGCTGGGCCGGCAGTTCAATCCGCGCCAGCAGGTTTTGGATCACCCACGGGACGGCAAACAGGCCTACGAAGGCGGGCAG
>JAAAOZ010000282.1 GCA_009908585.1 Chloroflexota bacterium | reverse complement strand
TCCGTCTCCACTACTTCGAGCGGTCGGGCGTTGCGCTGGTCAATTTGAACTGGCGGTCCTTGTAGCCATAGGGTCAGCGTAAAAATTCACGGCGGGAGGCCCCCAGGGACCTCCCGCCGGCTTGGTGATCTGCACATGGGAACGACGGCTGATCGTCGGAAAGGATCTCGCCGCGTCCTTTGCCGAGGATTGAAATCCCCGGCTACTAAGCGCAAGTCAACTAAAGTTGACTCAATTTCTACGCATGTTCTTCCCTTCAGTCGGTCTTTAGCCGACTTCAGCTTTTAGCCTGCGATTCATCCGCAGGCGCAGGCGGTGCAAGACCGCCTTTTCCAACAATCAAGCGTCACACCCTCTGCAAATACTCAGATTGACAGGCCTTGTTTCCGTGCTATAATATATCTAAACGATATATATTGAAAAGTTACATATCGAGTCAATGCTATGGCAAAGGATACTGTGAGTGTTCGGCACGTCATTCTAGGATTACTAACGCAGCGACCAATGTCGGGATACGACATCAAACAACTGTTTGAGAGCTTCAATTGGCTGATCGGCAGTCCGAGTTATGGCAGCCTTTACCCGGCGCTCCACGAGTTACTCAACGAGGAGCTTGTCGCGATGGAGGTTATCCCCAACCAGGACAAGCCTGCGCGCAAGGAATATCACACCACCACAAAAGGAAAGAACGTCCTGCGCGAATGGCTCCAACAACCGGCGACCTGCGATACGCCGCTCAAGCCATTTTTGATGCGCCTGATGTTGGCGGATAATTACTCGCCCGAGGGGCTGGTCGGCTATTTGCATCAGCGCCGATCCCAAGTGGTCGCCTATCACGCCGATCTGCAAGAGAAGGCGCGAAATGGCGACGAGATCGAGGACTTGGGCCAGGAGCTTATCTTCAACTATGGCCTTGCGATGGCCAACGCGGAGTTGCAGTGGTTGGATCATGTGTTGGAGCAGCTCTCGTGAGGTGCTCCCCCTGGGCATCGGAGGCCACAGGGCCACGAGTGTGGGGAACGCAGGCGATAGCGGCGTGGCCCCCAGAGGTTTCTGACTTGTTATGAATGCCCCCTAACTGTTCACACGGACCCTAAAATCAATTCTCGAAAGTGGACCAGATTCAGACAGGGCAAGGGCTGAGAGGGTCCACTTACTTTTTTGGTACTATCTCATGTTGGTTTTTGGATGAAATAGTTCTATATAGGTTTGTAGCAGCCGGGGGCCGATGAATGGAATTCATCGGCTGATACCCAAAACCCGTTGAAAACGGGTTCCTAGTGCGTTTTTAACGCACTTCCCAGTATCAGCCAGCGGTTTCAACCGTTGGCGGCAAGGCGATAAGGCTACTATGAACCAAAGTTACAACAATGTTTCACCTAAATACGCATAAGAGCTTTGGGAGCTATTTAGAGCCACATGCGATTTCTTTTCGTTTATCCTGGATATGACGTTCACTGTTTTATCTTGGCTCATTCGCCCTTCGTTTGACTCTTTGCATCTGCTTCGCCCTCTCCCTTCCCCTCCCCCTCACATATCCGTGCCGGTTGTTTGGAATGAGGAGGTGAGACCGTTGAGTGACCGAATCGAAGTCTTACGTCACAATTTGGAAGAAATAGAAGAGCAAATGAGCGCCTTGAGAGATGCTGTGGCCGTCAAGCCGGAGTATGGCATGGGAAAAGGTGATCCGGCGGTGACGCAATGGGAGTTTGACCGCGCGATGTTGGAGAAATTGGAAACCCGCGCCCAGAAATTACAGGCCACCATCGCTCGGCTAGAATCGGGGCAGGGGAATCTATGCGAACGCTGTGGTATGCCCATTCACCCCGATCGTTTGGCTGTGCTGCCTGATACGACGCTCTGTGTCCAATGTGCGAAAAAAGAAACATCATAGCGAAGATCAAAGACAAGGAGAGATGGACTATGTTCGAAAAAGGTGACGCGGTTGTTTGCCCTGCTCATGGCGCGGGGATTGTAAAAGGCTTCAGTGAACTCAAGCCCCTCGAGGGCGCTCAGCGCTACTACCAGATCGAATTGGTTAAGCAGGTCAACACCCACGTGATGATCCCCGTCGATAGCGCGGAAGAGCAGGGCGTGCGCCCGGCGATCACGGACGAGGAGTTGGATCAGGTCTGGGAGGTGCTGAGCGATGAGCCGAAGGATCTGCCTCCCAAACATCGGACGCGCTACAAGGTAATCAACGATAAATTCGATAGTGGCAGTATCATTGAACTGGCCGAGGCTATCCGCGATATGGCCTGGCGTCGTCGCGAAGAAGATGGCCTGACGAAGAAAGGGCGGCGGATTTACCGGCGCGGCTTGGATCTGCTGGCGGGCGAGGTGGCGGTTGCACAGGGGGTAAAGTTGGAGACCGCCAAATCCCGCATCAGCAAGAAGTTGCGCAAATATCTATCGTGATCCTGCTGCTGGTTCCGCCGCCTGGTTCTGTGTTGATGTTTAGGCATACTGATATTGGGCTAGTGTCTTAGGTAGTTCCAGAAATTAAAACCTCCCAAATCTGATGCTTTCTCCTCAGAAAACTGACCGTTTTTGGGAGACTTATTTTCTTGGAACGGCCTTAAAGTTTTCGCCGCTTGGCCCGCCTGCAAATGAATTCGAGGCTGATACA
>JAAAOZ010000083.1 GCA_009908585.1 Chloroflexota bacterium | reverse complement strand
GATATGTTTCAATCGCAAACAATGAACAAGGTGGAGTTGGTCGTCCCGGAGCACGATATTGTGACCGTCACGGAGGCATTGGCCGCGTCCGGCGTCTTTCATTCAGTATTGACCAGGGCGCGCGGGATGGATCAGAATCTGAGCGGAGCCGACCAATGGGAGGCGTGGGCCGGCGCCTTCAGCAATTTGGAGCATCGCATCTTGGGCGTGATGGAGGCGCTGGAGGTGGCGGAGGGGCAGCCGCCGGACCAGACGCCCCACCTCATTGAGCCGGAGATTGCACGGCGGGATGTGGAGCACTTGGAGCAGGAGGCCGAAGTTTACGTCCACGAATTGGAGGAGGAGCAGCGTCGGCTGGCCCGCTTGCAACGGTACGTCGATCAGTTGGAGCCGCTGGTGAATCTTAACGTCGATATCGATACCCTCCGGAACCTAGAATATACCTTTATGCAGGTCGGCACGATCCCCGTGGATAACATCGAACGCTTTCGGACCAGCTTAGAGCATCTGCCGCACGTGTTGCTCATTCTCCAATGCGAAAGTTATCTCGCAACCGTGGCGCTCTTCGGCGCCCGGCGTGATGAGGATATTCTTGAGCGCGCGGCGCGGAGCGCCTATCTCAATGCCCTCAATTTGCCCGATCAATATCGCGGCACGCCGGCGGAGGCCCTGGAAGCCCTGCGCGCCGGCATCGCGCGGATACATCGTCACATCGAGGATACCAAGGCGAATATCCAGCGCCTGCACGAAAAGCGCGTCCGTCACCTGCACTATCTGCTGTGGCGTGTGCGCGCTAGCCGTAAACTAGTCGAAACGATCTCGCGCTATGAGCGCCTGCACTACACCTATGTGATCCAGGGGTGGGTGCCCCGCGCTCGGCTTCCCGAGTTGCGCGAGCGAGTGCTCCACGTCTCTGAAGAGGTTTTGATCGAGGTGACCGCGCCGAGCAGTGAGGAGACGCAGCATATCCCGGCATCGCTGGAAAATCCACCGTTCCTGAAATCCTTCCAGTCCTTAGTGACGAACTATGGCTACCCCACTTACAACGAGCTGGACCCCACGCCCGTCTTGGCCTTGACCTTCCCCTTCGTCTTCGGGCTGATGTTCGGCGATGTGGGCCATGGTCTGCTACTGATCTTAGTCGGCATCCTGCTGGCGAGTGGTAAAATACGTGCGCTGCGCGGTCTCAAGGGGATGGGCGCGGTCGTCGCGGCGTGCGGCTTCTCCGCCACCTTCTTTGGCTTTCTCTTCGGCAGCCTCTTCGGCTTTGAGGGGGTATTGCCTGCCCTCTGGTTGCAACCCTTGGAGGAGATCAGCGAGGTTTTGGTGGCCGCCATAGGCGCCGGGGCCGTCATCTTGAGCATTGGGATGTTCTACAATATGGCGAACGCGGTGCGGAATAAGGCGTGGGGCCGCGTACTCTTCGATCACAACGGGTTCGTAGGCGTGCTCTTCTACTGGTCCCTGCTGGGCTGGGCGCTGACTAACTTTGGCGGCTTTCTGTCGCTCCCGCCGCTTCTCTTCGCCACCCTCACCGTGATCTCCGGCCTGGGATTGGCTTTCTCGGAGATGTTGGATCGGCTGATCGAAGGGGAACGTCCCCTGATCGAAGAGAGCATGGGCACGTACCTGATGCAAGCCTTCTTCGAGTTGTTCGAGACCTTGATCGGCCTGCTGAGCAACACCCTCTCGTATGTGCGGATGGGCGCCTTCGCCGTCGCTCACGGCGCGCTGAGTATGGTCGTCTTCATCATGGCCGAGCTTGTCGGCCCGGAGCGCGGATTGGGCTATTGGATGACTGTTATCTTGGGCAATCTCTTCGTCATCGGCTTCGAGGGGATGATCGTCGGCATCCAGACGCTGCGCTTGGAATATTATGAATTCTTCAGCAAATTCTTCTCCGGCAACGGCGTTCGATTCAGCCCGTTGTCATTAGTCGCCGGAAGTGAAGAGTAACGTTTTTTGTTTCGCGCTTAGGTAGTTCCAAAATTTAAAACCTTCCAAACCAGATGCTTTTTCCTCCCATGGCCATGGGGCCTTAGGGCCACAGGCGGAAAATCGCTTGTATTTGGGAGATTTATTTTCTTGGAACGGCCTTAACATAGCTTAGGAGGCATGTGATGATTCTAATGATGATGGCCGTTTTGGCAATGCTACTTCCGTTGGCGCCGCTCGTGGCCTATCTTAAATATCGCCGTCAAAAGGTCGCGATAGTGATGACGCGCCGGGTCGTTTTCGGGTTGACCGGCGTGAATGTACTTTTGGCCTTGATGCTGATGGGCGCCGGCCTGATGTGGTTCTTCGCGCCGGAGACGGTGGCAGCCGCCGGACTGCTCCAGGAGAGTAGCGCCAACATCTACGCGCCGTTGGCGGCGGCCTTCTCCGTCAGCACGGGATCACTTGGCGCTGCCTATGCTGTGAGCACCGTCGGGTCCGCCGCGATGGGGGCGCTGGCTGAGAAACCGGAAATCTTTGGGCGCGCGCTCATCTTCGTGGGGCTGGCTGAGGGGGTCGCCATCTACGGGTTGATTATCGCGTTTATCATCTTAGGCGGGTAGTTGATCCATGCAGTTGATGGTGATTGGAGACCCGGATACCGTGCGCGGTTTTGCCTTAGCCGGCGTGCGAGGT
>JAAAOZ010000163.1 GCA_009908585.1 Chloroflexota bacterium | reverse complement strand
GGATGTTTTGAACCTGCTACCAAGCCCCCTCCCCCGACGGTGATGGGCGGCTGCAATTCAGCCGCGAAGAGAGCGTTAACCGTTCCACCTACAGGTCAGCGGAGAAAGGCGGCAGTATCCAGATCGTCTACGCCGCCGATGATCCGTCGGTCTCGCGGTTAGAGAACGTTGGTCTCTGGGATTGGATCCCTGTGCTGCTCATGCCGGTCATTGGAGTGGGCGTGGTGTGGATCACGGGGAAAGCGTTGGGGCGGTATCTGCAAGCGCGGACGTTAGATCGATTTGGAGAGATCACCGAAGGCGCCATCGAGGATTCGTGGGTCGATCAAGATTCTGATGGGGATAAGACCCACTATGTCGCCTACGAATTCGGGGATGGCATTCAGGTAGCCCAGAAAGTCAAACGGTCGGTTTACGAACAGCTCCCCCTCAGATCCCACGTTCCCGTGCGCTACCTGCCGGAGGATCCGACGATCTCGCGGATGGATTTGTAGTGCATCACACACATATCTCACACAAGACCACAGGAGTAGAAAGATGAAACTGACGAAAGTAGGCGTTCTGTCGGCCGGAAAAGTTTTCGGGTTTCTCTATGGATTGCTGGGACTGATCTTTGGCGGATTTGCCTCCCTGTTCTCCCTCCTTGCCGCCACATCGGATACAGGCGCCGCCGGACTGCTGTTCGGCGCCGGCGCGATCTTTCTGTTGCCCATCCTCTACGGCATCTTTGGCTTTATCTCCGGCGTGATCATCGCCGCGCTCTACAACTTGACCGCCAATTTCACCGGCGGGATCGAAATAGAGGTATCGTAACCATTCACTATCAATATCCTGACATTTCATTTTGTGCAGTCATAGGTAAATTTTAACCTCTAAAAGGAGAGAACAATGCAACAAGATATAGAGATTTCAGGCGATGACCAACCTACCTTACCCTGGAGCGAGGTATGGATTCGGGCGCTCACACAGCCGTCGGAGGCGACTTACGAGACGCTGTTGCAGGACCCCAAAGCATCAGGCAAACGGGGCTATGGATGGATGGCGATTAGCGCTTTCGTGAGCCTTGTCGTTAGCATTCTTTTTGCCATGGTGTTGTCAATGATCTTCGCTGTGGATTCAACAGGTACAATGTCGGAAGCGCTTGGGGGAGCACTGGGCGTCATAGTGTGCGGAGGCCCAGTGACGGCGGTGCTTGCAGTATTAGGCGTGGCCATTGGGGCGGGATTTTCCAATGCTGTCGCCCGGATGCTAGGCGGGACAGGCATATATGACGATGTGGTCTATCTGATGTGCGCCTATAACGCACCCTTGAGCCTCATCGGGGGTGTGTTGAACGCTCTTCCAATCGTAGGCCCATACTTGGCATACGTGCCCATAATCTACAGCTTCGTATTGAACATCATTGCGATGAAGGCCAGCCATAAATTTAAGTGGTGGCAGGCTTTCGTATCCGGCATAGCTATCTACATTATCATCATGGTCATAATCGCCGCTGTCGTAGCCATGGTGCTGGTGCTGCTAGGCCCGGCGATTGGGGAGGTTTTTAGCGAAATAATGATGGAAATGTAAGTCGCAATATATGCAGCCTCCGAGTGCCTCCGATTTACATTTTCGCCACGCGCCACGCCACGCGCGCCTGTCCAAGATCGCATCAGCGGCTTGGCAGTCTACGTCATCCAACACAACGGCGAACAGATCAAGCTGGACGCCATAACGCAAGCTGGCATGGATGAGAGCGCGGCCAGCATCGCGCGGTTGATTGCAAGGGAAACGGGCGCCCAGATGCAGCCGCCTGTTGCGGAGGAAACATAACGAGAGCGTAACATCCATTGTATGATACAATAGGCTCAACAACAACACGGCGGTGCGCCATGGAGCGAGAGATGAAAAACCGCATGGCGCACCTCCGTGGCTTTTGTTGTTTGCACCAACAAGGAGCATAATCGACTATGAAATCCAACATCATTGACGCAGTCACCTATTGGCTCCGGGCCACGATCCAGCCCAGAGACGCCATCATCGGGCTGAAGTATCACCCGAACAAGATAGCCGTTGCCGTCTGGATCAACGTCATCTTCGCCGCCCTCTACGCGATCACGGCGCTGATCTACTACGCCATCGGCCGCCTGCCCGCCGTCGAGCCGTGGATGCCCATTTCCCCGGAAAAGTATTACCTCTACCAGATCTTCTGGACGATCCCCTGGGGCCTGATCACGTGGATCGCGTTCTCCGGCGTCGCGCACCTGCTGGCCATCGCGGGCCGAGAGAACCCCAGGGCGTACACCTACGAGGACGCGCTGGTCGTCTGCGGCCTGGGATGGGTCGCGCCGAGCGCGATCCTGATGTGGATTCCGGAGACGATCCTGGTCCCCATCTTTGGCGTTTTCTGGCCGGCGTGGATCGAGACGTTGCGCCTGATGGTGCTACCCGTCGCGTGGCAGATCGTATTAGTAGCAGTGGGCCTGCGCGAGACGCACGACGTGGGCTGGGTGCGCGGGCTGGGCATCGGCGTGATGACCGTCGCGGTCTTCTTCATCAGCTTTTTGGCGTATATGCGATAGGAATTATGCATGCAATGGTTTCACTATCCACCCGACACTTCTTAGCTCACGGATAAACACGGATTAACGCAGATATT
>JAAAOZ010000214.1 GCA_009908585.1 Chloroflexota bacterium | reverse complement strand
AGCCGAGATTGGCATACGCCTTGCACAACAACGTACACGCTCCCGTGTGCGTCGGTCGCTTATCGACGACCTCCAGCAACAGATCACGCGCCTGCGCGGAGTGGCCGTACTCCAACAGCTCCTCGGCCTTAGTCAGGTACTCATCCACCGACGGCTCCGGCGCTGCTTCTTCCTCCTCGGCCTCGGCCTCGACGGCCAACATCTCCGGCGGCGGCGTGTCATCGTTCGGCACGGTCGAGGGCACGCGCAGCGAGGGCGCCCCCGAAGCGGGGGGGGTCGGCGGCAGCCAATCCCAATCTTCCGGCAGGACCGCCGGCTCGCCCGTGCGCTGATACAAAATCGCGTTGGGATAGCTGCGCGCCTGAAAGCGCCGATAGGTCGTCCACGAATGCTCCGAGTGCCCGACCACCAGCCATCCGCTATCCACCAGCCCTTCGTAAAATCGATCCACTACCTGGCGCGTCATCGAGGGCGCAAAATAAATCGTCACATTGCGACAGAGGATCAGATCCATAAAGGTCGTGTTCGTCTCAAATGAGGGATAATGATCCTCCGCCAAGTTGAGTTGCTTGAAGGTCACCATCTGGCGAATATCAGAGCCGATTTGATAGCGTTTACCCACCCGCTGAAAGTAACGGTAGCGCCATTGCTTGGCGCGATCCTCGCGGAAGGCCCACTCGCTGTACAGCCCCTTGCGCGCGCGATCCAATGCCTTAGTGTTGACATCCGTCGCCAGAATCGTGATCGCCCAGTCGTCCACGTCGGGCAGCAGTTCGCGCAGCAGGATGGCGATGGAGTACGGCTCCTGGCCGCCCGCGCATCCGGCGCTCCAGATGCGCAAGGTGCGCAGCGCGCGCCGGCGCTCGATGATCTCCGGCAAGACCTCATGATAGAGCGCATCGAATTGCCCCCGGTTGCGGAAGAAGTGACTTTCACCAATCGTGAGCGCATTGACCAGGCGCTGAAGATGCACTGGGCCGTGATCGGGATCTAAGAGCAGGCGATAGTACTCTTCCAGATCCTCGCACGTCGAGGCAGCGAAAGCCTGACGCACGCCCTGCTCCAAATCCGTCCGGCGCTTCTCCGGGAAATTGAGGCCGTAGCGCTCATGCACCAACCGGCTAAAGCGCAGATAATCGCCGTAGCCCAAGGTGGGAAGCGTCTTCTTGGCGCGCGTCCGGCTCATGCCGCAACCTCCTCGCGCTCCGGCGCGACGGCGGTCGCCTCCACCTGTTCGAGGGCGGCGCCCAGCCCGTTGCCGTTATCCGCCGCGAAAAGCTCCTCAGCGTCCAACATCAACATCGTGCCGGCCTCGGTGTGCGCCAGCCCGCGCAAAATCGGCACCTCGCCCAGTCCCTCCGGCATAATATCGGAAATCTGCGCGACGTCGTCCGACGCGAACTGCATCACGTCGAGGACCTCATCGACGATCAAGCCGATGATGCGCTCTTCAAGGGTGATCAAGAGGATGGGCGTGTGCAAGCCCGGCGCTTGCTCGGGCAATTGCAAGTACCGACGCAGATTGACGATGGGCACGGCGCTCCCGCGATAGTTGATGATCCCCGCCACGGCCGGATGGACGCGCGGCAATTGGGTGATCTGAACCATAGGGACGACCTGCACCACCGAGGTCAGGGGCAGGGCGTAGGTCCTTTCGTGCAGCCGAAAGGAGATGACCATCTGTTGATCAGATGCGCCACCATTCCCTGCGTGCGCCTGCACTGTGGTCGCGCGCTCCGCCGAAATGACATCCATAAGCATTTCTCCCGTTTGATGCTGAGATCCAAAACAGCCACGGCGGCGATGAAGCCGTCGCACCCATCGCCATCTATATTATGAAGTAAACGCGATGGGATGTCTGTGGGGAAAGCTTGACACTTTGTGTGGGGAAATCTCAACCGTGGAAAAGGGAAAATCGAGGATAGAGAGTAGCATCCTCACCAGAGCATGATATACTCCCATCCTAGATAGAGTGAAAACCATCCAATCGATTGGGAGCGAATCACAGCGAAATGACATCCCCAGACACCAGCCCATTTTTCTACCCCGGCGGCGAGCGAGGCGTGCTGCTCGTCCACGGGTACCTCACCAGTCCCCAGGAGATGCGACCGCTGGGCGCCTATCTGGCCGACTCCGGCTTGACGGTGCTGGGCGTCCGCCTCGCGGGCCACGGCACGCACATCGACGCGATGGACACGGTCACCTGGCGCGATTGGGTGCGGAGCGTCGAGGAGGGGCTGGCGCGCCTGCGCCAAACCTGCACCCACGTGAGCCTGGTCGGCCTCTCGATGGGCGCCGCGCTCGCGCTCTACGTCGCAGCCCAGACGCCCGTCGAGCGCCTCATCCTCTACGCACCCCCGATGGCCGCATCGCGCACTTAATGCCGCCCAAGCTCATCAGCCATATCGCGAACATCATCCCCCGCTTCCCCAAATTCGCCTCCAACGTGCGCGATCCCGACGCGCGCCGCGCCCACTTTACCTACGCGCATCTCCCCATCGCGAGCCTGGTGCAACTCTCGCACCTGCTGCGCCACGCCGACGACGTCATCAACGAGATCACCGCGCCGACGCTCTTGGTCCATTCGCGCCACGACCACGTCGTCCCCCCATTCACGGTCCGCAGCACCGCCCGGCGACT
>JAAAOZ010000381.1 GCA_009908585.1 Chloroflexota bacterium | reverse complement strand
TGGCCGCGAAGTCCATCGCGGCGCGCAGTTGCTGCTCGCGTATCTCGACTGTCCATCGCATATCCGCCGGCGCGCCGAAGAACGTGGGGCGCGGATGGAGATGTAGTACCGTCACGGACGCGCCGTCCACATCCAAGGTGAGCAACTGCGGCGCGCCGACCCATCCTTGGGCAGCCAGCGTCGCCGTGATCGGCCGGAAGGGATAGCGACTGAGAAATCCCATCCCGCTCACGCCGTACTGCGGATCTAAAAGCTGATACGGATAGACCTCGCGCAGGTCGCGCCGGACGACCTCAGCGGTCTGCGGATTCAGCTCCTGGATCGCGACGAGGTCGGGATCGGCCGCCCGGATGGACCCCACGACATTCTCTGCGGAGGGATTGCCCCCCCACATGTTATACGTCATCACGTGCAGCGTTGTTGCATCCCCGGCGGCGGAGTGCACCTGGCGCTGGGGCTTGGGCTGCCACAAGCGGCCATAGAGCGCGGTCCACAGCAGCATCAGCACCACAAAGCTCGCCCATAGATCGCGACGGCGCAGGAAGAGCGCTAGGAATGGCAGCAACAGCGCGGGCAGGAAGAGATAGAAGCTGAAGGTACTGAACATAAAGAGCAGCGCGCTTTGATCGCCAATCAGCCAGCGCCCCACAACGCCCGCGATCATGCCGAGCGCGTAGATGTTACACCCCGCGATGACAAAATCGCGGACAACATTATGCTTGTCTTGCATAGAAAAAACTCCTTGTTGATTCGTTTATCTTGTGAACGCGATGCCCCGTCCTTTACTCCGTAGAAATCTACACCTTATCTCGATTCCGTCAATCGTCAAGTTGCCGATTTACCCAACCGCGTTACAATCTGCATACTTCGCAAGGCGAAAAACCAACGCAAGGGCGCGAAACTTTAGACTTTTGATCTGTGACGTTCGACTTTGACCAACTTTTAACCCATAACTTGTAACTTTCAACTGATTTAGGCCGTTCCAAGAAAATAAGTCTCCCAAAAACGGGGAGTTTTCAGAGGGAAAAACATCAGGTTTGGGAGGTTTTAATTTCTGGAACTACCTTAGAGGAGTAAGTATGCGCGTAGATTTGCACATCCACACCACCGCCTCGGATGGGTGTTGGACGCCGGAGGAGGTCGTGGCCGGCGTCCAAGCCGAGGGAATCGGCATGTTCGCCGTGACCGACCACGACACGGTCGGCAATGTCCTGACCACGGAGGCGTTGGCCCAGGAGGCCGGATTGGCCTTCCTGCGCGGCGTCGAGATCTCCACCACGGCGGATGGCCGCCTCTTCCATATTTTGGGCTACGGCATCGATCCGACCGACGCACGGCTGCTGGCGGCGCTGAAGAAGAACCAGGACAAGCTGGAATCCACGGACGATCACGACATCCGGCAGTTGATCGCGTTGGGCTACGACATCGAGTACGACGACTACCTGGCCTACGATTACGACCGGCGGCGGGGCGGCTTCAAATCGCTGCGCTTTCTGATCGATCGGGGCATCTGCGCCGACGTGGGCGATTTCTTCGAGACGATCCGCGCCCCACTCAATCATCACTGGCCCACCTTCATCCATCCGCGCGAGGCCGTGCGCTTGATCCAAGCGGCCGGCGGCGCGGCAGTCCTGGCCCATCCCGGCGCGAGTTTGGAGCCGGTGGGCGGCGTCCGCGCCGAGACGTTGGCGCCGTTCCTGGCGTACGGCATCGAGGGCGTGGAGTGCCATTCGCAGTACCACGACGGGGCGACGACCCAGCGCTGCGTCGATTGGTGCCGCGAGCACGACCTACTCATCACCGGCGGCTCCGATTACCACGGCGGCTTCGTCCATCGCGCGCTGGGGAAGCCGGAGATCGCGCTCGAGGATCTGCACCTGGGGAGGCTGACGCCGCAGGTGTCAAGTGTGCAGACACCTTCGGCGGTGTAGAAGTAGCGTTCAACTCGCAACATGGATAGTGTCTTAAAGTCTTCGCCGCTCGGCCCGCCTACGAATGAATTCGAGGCTGATACCCAAAACCCGTTAGAAACGGGGTGCAAAACCGCTTAAAAAAGCACCTCAGCGCCGAGGGCTTCAACCCTCGGCGCGGCGCAGTGGCGAATACTCTGTGACAGTAACCAACGTGTAACTACTATTTTCTGAAGGAGGTCGACATGACCCATCTTAACGTTTCTCAGCGCGGGCGGACGATGCCCATGTCTGCGATGCGCAAGTTGACGCCGTTGGCGCAAGCGGCCACGGCGCGCGGCGTCCACCTGATCCGCCTGAATTTGGGCCAGCCGGACATCGAGACGCCGGCGGAGTTCTGGGACGCTGTGCGCGCCTTCCCGGAGCGCGAGCCGACGCTGGCCTACGCGCCCTCGGCCGGCCGCCCGGAGCTGATCGACAGTCTTGTCGCCTACTACGCCGACTCCGACCTCGTGCTGACGCCGGAGCAGATCATCGTCACCATCGGCGGCTGCGAGGCCGTGCTCTTCGGCATCCTCGCCTGCTCCGATCCCGGCGACGAGATCCTGGCGCCGGAGCCGTACTACTCCAACTACAACGGCCTGGCCGCGATGGCCGACGTGAAGCTGGTCGCCTTCACCACCCGCGCCGACGCGGGCTACCATCTGCCCGCCAGCGCCGAGATCGAAGCGAAGATCACGCC
>JAAAOZ010000284.1 GCA_009908585.1 Chloroflexota bacterium | reverse complement strand
TAGGTAGTTCCAGAAATTAAAACCTCCCAAACCTGATGCTTTCTCCTCAGAAAACTGACCGTTTTTGGGAGACTTATTTTCTTGGAACGGCCTTAATCTGCTAATTTGAAAGGAGACGCGAATGGAAGAGGGTTCGGCTTTACAGGAGCTGGTGAAAGAGTTTATCGATTTTATTCCTGGCCTGATCACCGGGATTATCATCTTCGTGGCATCGTTGTTGGGCGCCACGCCGATCTCGCGGAATGTGGAAGCATGGGCCAAGGAGCGCGTGCAAGATCCAGAGATAGAGCAACTGCTGGGACGGTTGGCGCGGTGGAGCGTGTGGGTGATCGGCACCGTGCTGGCGCTGAGTCAGGTGGGTTTCGATGTGACCGGCTTCGTCGCGGGGCTGGGCGTCGCGGGCCTGACGATTGGCTTTGCGTTGCAGGATGTCGCCCGTAACTTCGTGGCGGGCATTCTCCTGCTCGTCCGGCAGCCGTTCAACATCGGCGATGCCGTGCAGATCGCCGGATTTTCCGGCTCGGTGTTGGAGATCAAAGCACGTGATACGGTGCTCAAGACGTGGGATGGCGAGATGGTCATCCTCTCCAACACCAGCGTCTTCGAGAATCCCATCATCAACTACTCCCTGCTGCCGCGGCGGCGTCGCACGGTGGGCATCGGCCTGGGCTACGGCCAGGATGTCAACCACGCGCTGGATCTATTTGAGGGGGCTATCCGAGGCGTGGAGGGCGTGTTGGACGAGCCGGAAGTTTCGCTGTTGGTGGAGACGCTGGGCGATTCCTCGTTGCAGATCGCGGCGCGTTTCTGGGTCAACCAGGAGACGCACGACCTCTTCGGCGTCCACTCCCAGGTCGTGCAGGCCATCAATCGCGCCGCCGAGGACGGGAACATCGAGCTGCCGTACCCCGTGCAAACCGTACGTCTGGAGGAGGCAGCTTCCTAGTGACAAAAAGCAATAGCTTGCAAACACGGCGTTTATTGATAAAATTTCCCTACGTCAGGTCAGAGTTGGATGTAATGAGACTAGATCTGACAGGTTTCCGAAACCGGGCTGAACGACGGAAAGTAAATTTACTGTTGACGACATAATAAGATGCAAGGGGACATATTAAGTGGATATTGAGGATACCGGGACCGACGTCATGCCAGAAGTGGATCTGGAGCAGGAAACGGAGATTGAGCAGGACGATGATCCGCGTCTGGCTGTGGCGGATAATGTCACGGACCCGGTGAGCTTGTATTTCAATCGCATGGGGCGCGAGCCGCTGCTGACGCGCGAGGAAGAGGTCGAGCTGGCGAAGAAGATCGAGCGGGGGCGCGAGGCCAAGCAGCAGTTGGCCCGGAGCCAGGGCAGTGAAGGCGTGGCGGCCTCACCTCAACTTCGACAGTTGGTGGCGGAGGGGGAGGCCGCGCGGGACAAGTTCATCCGCGCGAACACGCGGTTGGTGGTCAACATCGCCAAAAAATACCGCAATAAGGGCATGCCTTTCTCTGATCTGATCCAGGCCGGCAACTTGGGCCTGATCAAGGCCGTGGATAAGTTCGAGTATCAGCAGGGCAACAAATTCAGCACCTACGCCACCTGGTGGATTCGGCAATCGATCACGCGGAGTCTGACGCAACAATCGCGCACCATTCGCATCCCCGATCACCTCAGCAATCGGATTCGGAAGGTGCATCAGGCGGCGCGGACGTTGGAGCAGAGCTTGGGCCGGCAGCCGAGACCCAGTGAAATCGCTCATCAGATGGGCCTCACGCAGGAGCGCGTCGAGCGCCTGCTGCGCATCTCCCGGCGCCCGCTCTCGTTAAATCGACCCGTCAACCGCGAGGATGAACAGAGCGAGTTGGGCAGTTTCATCGAAGATCAGAACACGCCCCCGCCCTCGGAGCGCGCCGCCCAGCATTTGCTCAAAGAAGACCTGGAGGTGTTGTTGAATGAACTGGAACCCCGCGAGGCGCGGATTTTGCGGCTGCGTTTTGGCCTCCAGGATAACCGAACGTACACCCTCGAGGAGTTGGGGGAAAAATTTGGGGTCTCGCGCGAGCGCATCCGTCAGATTGAGCGTAAGGCGCTGCGCAAGTTGCGCAATCCAATGTACCGTCGGAGGTTACGAGACTATTTGAAGTAGTTGTGAACATTTACATCCTACCTGGGAATTGGGGCGTTGCCCCTGGAAGGGGATTTTGATTTCAATGTATCAGCAAAATATTGCCGAGGTGGATGATTTATTGGCCTATCACAGCAAGATGCGGCTTTCGGATCACGCGTTGAACGAGGCGCACAAAGAAAGCCTCCGCGCCAAGGACGTCTTCTACGCCGTCTTCCACGGCCAGATTCTGGAGCATTATCCCGATCGCCAACGGGTGCTCATCGTCGGGCCGATGGTGGACTTCGATGTGAAAGTGCACGTGGTCTGTGATTACACAGATGAGGACGAGTTGGTCGCGATCACCGTTTATGTGCCGGACCGTCCCCAGTGGGTCAGCGATATGTCCCGCGCGCCGTGATGCGTGGGTTTCGAGAAGATGCGGGTGAAAATGAAGGCGATACAAATTGAGAAGCCGAATCACGTCGAGATGATCGACGCGCCCCGGCCAAAACCTGGGCCAGGTGATGTGTTGATCCAGGTGATGGCCAGCGGCATCTGCG
>JAAAOZ010000201.1 GCA_009908585.1 Chloroflexota bacterium | reverse complement strand
AGACGGCCGTCTGGATGACCGCCGGGTACACCGAGTTGGCAAAGTCGAAGAGCGCCCAGGCGCCGACCTGCTTGCGGTCCATGGCCGAGGGAGGGGGTGGGGACGGAGGGCTGGAGGCGAGACCCGGGCGTCGGGCGAGTCCATGCTACCCGGGGCGTCCGGCCGGCGCCAGCCGCGCCCCTGGTTGCGTCCGCCCTGCCGGCCCGTGATCCTACGGACCTCGCCGCGGGTACCGCTGCCTGCGGCTCTCTCCCGCACCCCGTTCCCGGAAGGGCCCGATGAATCGTCTCGAAGGAAGCCGCGTCCTCATCACCGGAGCCTCCGCCGGCATCGGGAAGGCGTGCGCCGAGGCCTTCGCCGAGCGGGGCGCCCACCTGGCCCTCTCCGCCCGGCGCCTGGAGCGCGTGAAGGCCCTGGCCACCGGGCTCCGGGAGGCCCACGGCGTCCAGGTCCGCACCGACCGCCTCGACGTCACCGACCGGGGAGCCGTCCGCGCCTACGTGGAGGAGCTCGAAGGCGACGGGTTCGCCGTGGACGTCCTGGTGAACAACGCCGGAAAGGCCCGGGGCAAGGACAAGCTCCACGAAGGGGACGTGGACGACTGGGAGGAGATGATCGACACCAACGTCAAGGGGCTCCTCTACATGTCCCGCGCGGTTCTCCCCCACATGGTGGAGCGCGACGCCGGACACGTCATCAACATCGGCTCCATCGGCGGGATCATCGGCTTGCCCTATCAAGGGCTGTACAGCGCCACGAAGTTCGCGCTTCACGGGATGACGGAGGCGTTGCGAATGGAGATCAAGGCCTTGGGCCTGGACATCGACGTCGTCTTGGTGGCGCCCGGCGACATCCACACCGACTTTCCCGCCAACCGGCAGACGACGCGCGCCACAGAGCAAGAAGGGGAATCGGCCTACGCGGCGCATCATCGGCGCGTGCGCGCCGCCTTCGAGGCGGACGAGTTGAACGGCGCCGAACCGAGCCACGTCGCGCAGATCGTGGGCAAAATCGTCCGCGATCCCGCACCCAAAGCGCGCTATCTCATCGGCGGCTTCGACGAAAAATTGGCCGTCCATCTCAAGCCACTGCTTCCCGCGCGCCTCTTCGATTGGATTTTGATGCGGGAGTATGAGATGGACTAGGTCGTATTGCGTAAAGCATATTACGTATCACATCTTACACGAGAAATCTATTAATCGAGTCAAAGGTTGTAAGCGAATGGAGGCCCAGGATGAAAGCGAAAACAAGACGAGGCTTCTGGACGATCCCCCTACTTTTCAGCGCTATTCTGATGGCGTGCAATCTCAGCACGCCAACGGCGATAACGACACCGGAGCCTCTCACGGAGACGGCGGTGACGCAGACGGCCACCCCGACCCACTCACCTCCACTCCCGACGCCCGATACCACCACCTCCCCCACATCGACGCCGGAAGGCGTGGTGACGGAGGATGGCTGCCGTCTCAATGCCGACTTCCTCTCCGATATAACGATTCCCGATGATACGCCGATGACGCCGGGAGAGCACTTCCACAAGACATGGGAAATGAAGAACAACGGCACCTGCGATTGGCAGCCGGGAACGCTGTTGGTCTTCGTCGACGGCGACGCCCTCAGCGCGCCGCCCAGCGTGCTCGCGCCCGCGGCCGCCGCCGGTGACACCTTCAATCTCAGCGTCGATTTCGTCGCACCGATGGCGCCCGGCGCCTATCGCAGCGAGTGGCAACTCCAGACCCCGGATGGCATCCGATTTGGCGACACGATCTATGTCCAGATCATCGTCGTCGCGCCAACGGCGACCTCCATCCCGCCAACCCGCACGACAGGGCCCACACCAACGCCGCCCACCTCCACCCCAACGCCGGAATGCATCGAGCCTGATGAGATCTTCGAGCCTGTGTTGGAGCAAGCCGAGAAGTTAGATATGGAGATCACTTGCGCGGTTGACGATCCCTACACCGTCGAGGGCGCTTCCCAACCGTACTGGTCCAACGTCGCCCATCCCAACCCCCACCTGCACTATCGCAGCTTTATGATCTGGCGCGCCGATACCGCGCAGATCTACGCCATCGATGGCTGGGACACCGGCGCCTTCCAGGCGTGGGTCAGCGTCCATCAGGATACGTGGGAAGAGTCTGAGCCAGAGGTTCCGCCTGATTGTAGCACGCTGGAGCCGCCGGAAGGTTACCTCATGCCGGTGCGAGGCTTCGGCAAATTGTGGTGTACCAACAACTACTCGACGTCACTGGGTTGGCCCAGTGACCCGGAGGACGCCGTCACACTGACCATCCAGGAGATGAGCCGCGGCCTGCTCATAGATGTCGATAGCTCATTCGCCCCCTATCAGGTGGCGATGGATCTCCAATCGGGGCAAGCCACCGTCTACCTGAGCGAATAGGGGGCGATGCACTTGTGCATCGGTCATCTGCCGTCAGAAAGTACTTTCAAGAAAATGATGGTTGATCAATGACCATCATTAGTCAAGTGCATCGCCTTCGCTCTTGGGTCGATGCACTTGTTCACAGACCATCTGTCGTCAGGAAGCACCTTCAAGAGGATGATCGTTGGTCAATGTACCAGCATTAGTCAAGTGCATCGACCTTACATTATGATATTTCTATTTAAGGAGACCCATGTGATTCAACTATCAG
>JAAAOZ010000160.1 GCA_009908585.1 Chloroflexota bacterium | reverse complement strand
CGCCGACACCTTCGCCGATGCCGTCCCCGACCCCTACGCCTTCACCAACCGAGACGCCCACGCCGACGCCGACGCCCACATTGGCCCCCGGCCAGGCGATGACGCGCACCGTCGATGGCATGGTGATGCACTACATCCCCGGCGGCGAGTTCCTGATGGGCGCGCCAGAGGAGGACGAAGAGGCTTATCCAGATGAGACGCCCCAGCATCCCGTCACCTTAGATCCCTTCTGGATCGACGAGACGGAGGTCACAGTTGATCAATATAAGATGTGCGTCGAGGCCGAGGCGTGCGAGGCGCCCTACTCCCGCACGCAGTACGATAATCCGGCCAGAGGCGACCATCCGATGACCTATATCAGTTGGGATCAGGCCGCTGATTATTGCGCTTGGATTGCCGAATCGACGGGATGGGACGCGGGCCTGCCCACCGAGGCCCAATGGGAATTCGCGGCCTCCTGGGATTACGAGACCCAATCGAAGCTCCGCTACCCCTGGGGCGATGAACTGGATAGGGCGCGCGTTCATCTGGGAAGCACAACCGCGCCGGTCGGCAGCTACCCGGAGGGCGCCAGTTCCTACGGTGTGCTGGATCTCGCCGGCAACGCCTGGGAGTGGGTCGCCGACTGGTACGACCGCGATTATTACGATCGTGAGACATTCCCTCGCAACCCCACCGGGCCGGAAAGCGGGCGCTACAAAGTTTTCCGAGGCGGCGCCTACGATTCGATCTCCAACTTCAGCACGCAACTCCGCACCACCTACCGCGAGGTCGGCGCGCCGGATGGGACGACGGAGCGTCCCGCCAAAGGTCCGAATCTGGGGTTCCGCTGCGCCATTAACGGCGAGCGGTTGCCATGAATCGTCTTTGAGCTATATTTGGGCTATCGGTGACTCGATCGTTTATTGACTTGCTGTGTTTCCCAATCTATGTGCGGGAAACATCGTAAGAACATCAGGTCATGTCTGATAACATTCAAAAACATCAAAATACTAAGGAGTTTAGAGAAGGAAATGGGCAAAATTAGAAGATTGGTGCTGGATACCCTGAAACCCCATGATCCATCGATTGTGGAGATGGCCAAGATCATCAGCGACATCGAAGGCGTTGGCGCAGTCAATGTCAGTATTTATGAGATGGATCGCAAGGTCGAAAATGCCAAGGTTACCATTGAGGGCGATGACGTGCCTTATCTTCAGATCCAGACCCTCATTGAGGAGTTGGGCGGCGCGATTCACTCCGTGGATGAGGTCGTAGCCGGTAAGATTATCATCGATGACGCCGTGACACTTCAAGATTGACGTCGCAAAGAATGGAAAATGATATCGCGGTGACATAACCTTTGCCAACCGCTGATCTGGAAAGGGGGAAACTATGTCTGTGCCCAAGCCGTCACAAGACAAGATGACCACGCTATCGCAAGCCCGGCAAACGACGCTGGCCTCTTTGAGCAAAATCGATGAACAGACGCTCCAACGCCTCACGCGCCTCACGCTTCCCGAAATCCATGACCTTCAGCGCGAGGTCGCGCGGCTCTTGCCCGCCGGCAATCTGCCGGCCTTCGTCTTGAGTGGCCTGACGCAACTCAAGGGGCGGAAGCTCAATCCGGCGCGCGTGCGCAAGGATCTGGGCACGCTGATGCGCGGTATCGAATTGCTGCCTCAAAGCCTCTACGGCGCCTTCTTTGTCGGGCCGGCGGCCATCCTTCACGCTTACCAAAACCTCCTCAAATTAGCCGGGAAGGACCTCCAAAGCGCGTTCCCCCAGGGGACATGGCAATTCTATCTCCAATTTGGCCTGCGCGAGGATACAGCGCGCCATGCCAATGAGACCATTGGCTTTCAGCAGGCGATCTCTGAGCCGCGCGATGAGATTGCCGAAGCGGCGGCCTGGGTCAGCGCGGCGATGGCCCTCATTTACAAGTACGACGATCTGCTAGCGACCGATTGGCGTGAGCGGGTGATGTTGCGCATCGTTGGGGATGAGGCGCAGCAAGCCGGGTTGGAGGATGACCCTCTGTTCGATAGCCTGATCCGCGATTGGAACCGCGCGCTGCCCTATCATCGGCCCCCTCGGCGTTCCGATTATCTGCGTCATCGCTTGGAGACCTTCCAGATTTTCATTCAGGATCGAGTGCACGCGCTCCCCGACGAGGCGCAGGATCGCGTGATGGATCGCTATGCCGCCGAGCGAGCGGAGCATCTGCCCGCTTATCTGGAGCAGATGACGATTTTGAACGCTCTCACGCCCACGACCTATCAGGAGCAGAAGACGCCCATTCAAATTTGGCGGGCATGTGTGGGATTCATCTGGAAGGGGACCACCACATTACTACCTATTTGCCAGCGTAATTCGGAGGGCAGTCCGCTCTGTCATCCGCCGCACGAGGATGCCTCGCCCGTCCCGCTCTTTTCGCACGGCAAGACAGGGCTGTGCGATGCGCAAGGCGCGTCCTTGATCGTTGATCGGGGGGGCAGTGTGCGATATGAGGACACCCAACGGCCGCTCGGCCATCTGCGCCCCCCCTCGCCGGAGACGATTCGAGGGTGGATCGCGGCCATTTTTGATCGCAAAGGCAAGCATCGCCCCTCGCGGGTGGATATACGATTGGCGGAGAGCCAGCGCAAGGTGCAAATGCAGCTTCGCGAGAAGTTGCCTCGGGC
>JAAAOZ010000259.1 GCA_009908585.1 Chloroflexota bacterium | reverse complement strand
ATGATCTCCTCACAGATCGCCGCGACGTGCGGCAGCTGCTCGCGCTCCGCCTCGCGCATCCGGCCGACCAGCGAGATGCGATGGCCACGCCGGTGAAGGGCCGTCATCAGCCCAAAAAGCGACTCCCCCCCGGCATGACCGACCGAGGGGGCGGGAAATTGTTTGTAAATGAAGAGGATGTGGGCCATCGAATCCGGGCCTCTGCCTTTACGCAGATTTCACGCGATGGGCATCGCCACGACCAACATCGTCGGGCGATTCTTGGCCTCTCGATAGAAGAAATTGGAGACCTCGCGGCGGACGGTCTTCTCGACGACATCCGGCGTGGTCGTCGGCGCGATGCCTTTCAGAGCACGGCGCACGATATCCTCCGCCTCAATCACCAGATCAGAGAGCACTTCCTGCGACGCGATCCCCCGGGTCTGAATGACAGGGTGATCGATCAATTGGCCCTGGTTCTGATCGTAGCGAATGATGTGACCATTCTCCACGGCGGCGGTGTGGCGCTCAGGAATGCCCACCTGGTGCGCCAGCGCGGCGTGTTGCTTGAGATGGCGCAATTCGCCGTGAATGGGGATGAAGAATTGAGGTTGCAGGAGGTTGATCAACAACTTGAGTTCTTCTTGGCTGGCGTGACCGGAGACGTGCACGGGCGAGAGGGGGTGATAGACGACATTCGCGCCCTTCTGGAAGAGTTGGTTGATGACGCGATGGACGGTCTCTTCGTTGCCAGGGATAGTGTGCGAGGAGAGGACGACGGTATCGCCGGGCACCACGCGCAGCGATGAGTGCCGGCCCGTGGCCAGCCGCCCCATGATGGAGCGCGGTTCTCCCTGCGAGCCGGTCGCCATGATGGCGACCTCCTGCGGCGGGAGGCGATGAATCTCGTGAAGAGAGACGATCAAATTTTCGGGCACCTCCAAATAGCCTAATTGCCGCGCCATCTTGACGTTCTTGACCATCGAGGTGCCGGCGATGGCGACTTTGCGCCCAAAGTTAGACGCTACATCCATCACCTGCTGGATGCGCGAAATCAGCGAGGCGAAGGTAGCGACGATGATGCGTCCTTTGGCATCGCGGAAGACATCCTCCATCGCCGAGGTCAACAGCCGCTCGGACGGCGTCGCGCCCGGACTGCCGGAGTTGGTGCTATCCGAGAGCAGGGCCAGCACGCCGCGCCGGTTGAAATCCGCCAACTTGGCCATATCCGGGGGCCAACCATCCACCGGCGTGTGATCAAATTTGAAGTCGCCGCTGTGCACGATCAAGCCGACGGGCGTCTCGATGCCCAGGCCGACCGTGTCGGGGATGCTGTGACAGACGTGATACGGCTCCACCTTGAACGGGCCAAGTTGAAGCACATCCCCCGGCGCCATCGTATTGATCTTGACCCGCTTCTGCACCTCGCGGCGGAGATTGACCTCGATCAACCCGCGCGTGAGGCGCGTGGCGTAGACCGGCGCGGTGAATTCCTGTAAGAAATGGGGCAGCGCGCCGATGTGATCCATGTGCCCGTGCGTGATGACAATGCCCCGAATGCGGTCTTCTTTCCCGCGCAGGTAGTCATAATCGGGGACAATGTAATCCACGCCGTACATATCACTTTCCGGGAACATCATGCCGACATCTATAATCAAGATGTTTCGGCCATATTCCACGACCATCATATTCTTTCCAACTTCCCCCAGGCCGCCGAGGGGAATAATTCGTAAGTTTTCCATAGTATCCTTATTGTTTCAGTATTGCTTCAGTTAATAAATGTAATTGACAACATCATCACCGGGGCGATGGGCAAGGAGATGCTTGAATCAAAACTTAATGAACATATCCGATGATTTGGTAGGATGTCGACGTATTTCTCTCACATATCTTGATTTTCATCGCCCAGATGATCTAAAATCTACGGAGGCATGGTAGCATAATTGATCGGCATGTCAAACTTACGCACAAATTGCCTCCCGTATCTGTTTAGGCCGTTCCAAGAAATTAAGTCTCCCAAAAACGGTCAGTTTTCTGAGGAGAAAGCATCAGGTTTGGGAGGTTTTAATTTCTGGAACTACCTTAGTTCTATGAGCAGACCAAGGTGCAACGCACTTGAACTGAAGGAAAGCGCTGCCTCATGCAGTATATGCCTGGCAATAAATCCAAAAGTGCGTTGCACCTCACAAGACTAAACAGTTACTGCCTCCCCGCAGACACGGAATTTATAACACAGAGCATCAGCAGATGTAAGATCTTGCTTTTTCTATTGAGCATGGTATAACGACTAGGCAAATTGGAATTGCCAAAAAGAGGTTGTAAAGTTATGAAACGTTGGGTTCAGGCCTTGTCGTGGCTGGTCTATATCGGGTTGTTTTTGTTGATCGGGATCGGCGTCTATGCGTGGCGAATGGAGCAAGCCGCCCCGCCCCCGCCGATCATCGTGACGGCGACGCCGGCGAACTCGGCGCTCGCGATGACGAGGTGTATTTTTGGTCGACGCACGGCGGGGCAGAACTCGACCTTTTCGTCAAACGCGGCGAACAGCGTCGTGGCTTCGAGTTCAAGCGAACCGATTCACCGTCGACGACCAAGTCCATGCATGTGGCGCTTCGGGATCTCGAGCTCGACAGACTGGACGTCATACACGCAGGCGACCGTACGTTTCCGCTTCGTGAGTCCATCCG
>JAAAOZ010000207.1 GCA_009908585.1 Chloroflexota bacterium | reverse complement strand
CCGGGACGCCGTGGCCTTTGGCATCGCGGGCGAAGTAGGTGAGGAGCGGGCCGGCGATCAGCGCGCCCAGCGCCGGCAGGAGCACCGTGCTGAAGCGCCCCAGGAAGCTCATCTGCGCTTGCAGCGGGCCGTAGGCGAAGGCCGTGATGGCCTCGAGCAGCCGTTGGTAACCGACCGCGCCGAAGCCCACCCCGCCGCCGACCAAGATCGCGGTGAGGACAGGCACCAAGGTCTCCGGCGGGAAGATTTTAGCGAAGCGCTCGCGCCATTTATTCATCCACATTTTCCACCTCACCCTTGCGAAGGTTGCACCAGAGCTTTGCAAACCCAATCATTTTCTTCTCCAGGATCAAGCTAAGGCCGTTCCAAGAAAATAAGTCTCCCAAAAACGGGGAATTTTCAGAGGGGAAAACATCAGGTTTGGGAGGTTTTAATTTCTGGAACTACCTAAATGCAACATCCTCGACTAACCTTCGCAAGGTTTCGCTACTCACCTCAATCGATAGTGATAGAGTGAGACACGTAGGGCGGATTGGTAATCCGCCAGTCGGAATGCCATTCCGACCTACTTAGGCAATCGATAGTGATAGAGTGAGACGCGGTGATAGTGCTGGGCCGCGGTCGCCTCGCCGTGGGCGTCCAGCCAGGCTTTGACCAATTCGCGCTCATCCCAAAGCAGCACCTCGGAGTAGATGAGCCACACCTCGTCGTGGCCCTCGGTCAGGCGCGCCATCTCCTTGTCCACATCGTCCACCTTGTACTCGCCAGAAGGCAGCCGCCAGTTGGAGAAGGGCGCCGCCGCCCAAGGGTTTAAAGGCGCCGTCAGGTAATAATCCATCACGTAGTGATTGTACGGGATCTGGAAAAGTAGCAGCTCATCCGGCTCGCGATGTTCGGCCAAATAACGGCTGACCTCGTCAAATTCTGGCTTGATGGGATGGGTCGCTTGGGCGACGAGCACCCGTCCATTCGCGCCCAGCACGAGCAGCAGGAGCAGCGGCGTGATCCACCTGGGCGCGAACTTCTGGAGCCGCGCGCATCCGGCGCCGATGAGAAAGCAGAAGGCGGGTGCGCACCAGATGAGGTAGCGATCGGTGAAGAGCGGCCCGTAGAGCTGTGAGATGCCCCAGAGCATCAGGAGCGGCACACTCATCCACGTGAGCAGTCGCACGAGGACGCGCACGCGCTTGCGCCTCAGTAGATCGATCAGACCGACAAGGGCCAACCCACCAAAGAGAGCGAGCAAAGTCCGCTGCCAGATCGGCATCGAAGGAAGCGTGAGGTTGGCCCACATCCCGCTGCTCCAGCCGCTGAAAAGGATCTCGATCATCTGGCGCAGTGTGTACGAGGGGAAACCCGTCTCGCGCTGCTGGAGGAGGAGCGGCGCTTGCCAGCGCAACAGCGGCAGGGAGATCAAACCGATCACCAGGAGCAACGCCGCCATCCCGACGATCACACGCCAATCACGCCGCATGTGGGTCAGTCCCCAGATCAGCGCCACGGGGACGATCAGCGGCGCCAGGATGTGGCTGTAGACCGCGAGGCCCAACGCGACGACGGCGACGATCAGCCCGGCCCAGCGCCGGCGCGCTAAAGCGCAATCCGCCGCGTAGAGGATCACGAGCGCCAACACCGGCCACCAGGTGTACATCTTGACCTCCTGCGCGTACCAGACGAGGTAGGGCGCGGTGGCGGCCATCAGCGCCGACCAGGCGGCGCCGCGCGCGCCTAAGAGGCGCCGGCCCAGCGCGTAGACCAGCGCCACGCCGACGACGCCCCACAGCAGCGAGAAGTAGCGCAGCGCGTAGGTCGATTCGCCGGCTAAGGTGATCCAGCCGCGCAGGAGCACCTGGAAGAGCGGGCCGTTCCATCCGGGCCGGGTGAAATTTTCCAGCAGCGTGTCCCAGGATTGGAGCGCGAAGCGCCATTGATCGACTTCATCGCGCCACATGCCTTGCGCATCCAACCCAACGACGCGCACCGCGAAGGCCAGCAACAACAGCCAGATCCATCCTTCCCACACAGAAGAGGAAACCGGGGAGTTTTCGCGTGGTTTATAATGACGTTCTAACATTTTCAAATCCATTATGATACACTATAGTACAAATGGGCAAAACGGCAAAGCAACAAATGTGAGGAGGCGAATATAATGAAAGTGCTGGCTTTTCATCCCGACCGATGTGATGGCACACGCACGTGTGAGGTCACATGCGCGCAGACCTGGTTCAAGGTCGATGACGCGGAGAAATCGAGCATCCGCATTCGCGCGACCGACGGGGGCTTCACGGCGGAGTTCTGCATTCAGTGCGGCGAATGCATCGAAGTCTGCCCCACCAACGCTCTGACGCAGGATCGCAACGGCGTGATCCACGTCAACAAGCGGCTCTGTGTGGGCTGCATGTCGTGCGTCGGATTTTGCCCTTACGGGGTGATGTATTATGATACGGAGGACGCGGTGACGTTCAAGTGCGTCGCCTGCGGGCAGTGCGTCAAGGCGTGCCCCAACGACGCGCTCGAAATTGTAGAGGTGGACGAGGCCTCGACCGATCTATGGCGGGGCGGCGTGCCAGGATAGTTTTATTAACCCTTGCGAAGGTGATGGTGGTGAATTTTGACTGATGATCCAATGAAGCTAAATAGGGCCTAAGTTGATGGTGGCGCCCAAA
>JAAAOZ010000253.1 GCA_009908585.1 Chloroflexota bacterium | reverse complement strand
AGACGATGAATTCATTCATCGGGCCAGAGCGGGCGCAATACTAATTCTCACAGAGCCGTTTTCATTAGGATGATAGGGAGCTTCGATATGCAGGAACAACGCGAGGAGAGCAATCACATGGACACGACGACCTTAGTGATGTTGGCAGCGGCGATCATCCTCTTGATCGTGGCCTTCTTTCGAGGGCGCACCCTGCCCGTGGATGGGTTGCAGGTCGCGGGGCGGACCTTGTGGCGCAACTTGCCCCTCCTGCTGTTGGGATTCGTGATCGCGGGCTTGGTGCAGGTGCTCGTGCCGCGCGAGGTGATCTCGCGCTGGCTGGGATCTCAGGCCGGCGTCAAGGGCATCCTCATCGCGAGCGTCGCCGGCGGCCTGATGCCCGGCGCGCCCTACGCCGTCTTCCCGATGGCCGGCACGATGTACGCCTCCGGCGCGGGCTTGGGCGCGGTTGTTGGCTTTGTCTCCGCGTGGTCGCTGTGGTCCGTCTCGCGGCTGCCCGTCGAAATCGCCCTCATCGATCCCAAGGTCGCACTCGTGCGGTATGGCATCACGTTTATCGTGCCGCCCCTCGCCGGCTTGCTGGCCAATCTGGTCGCGGGGATTGTGTAGTTGTAGTTGTGCAAATGCTTGTCACCAGCCTCAATAGACTTTATAATTAGATTAGCTGGGTGAACGAAAAATGAGAGAAAATTAAAGTAGGGAGCTATGTCACAAACCATAAAGTTGACGCTACCTGATAAACTCTACCAGCCAGTTCGACGCACTGCTCAGGCGACTGATCAGCCGATGGAGGCCGTGTTACTCACGGCCTTAGAGTCTTTTTTGCCTCCTCTTGATGAACTGCCTTCGGATTTAGCTGATGAGTTAGCCCAAATGCAAACCTGGGATGAGGAAGCGCTACGGAGAGTGTTGTTGGAGACGGTTCCAGTTGACCAACAACAAGCGATAGAAGCGTTGTTGCAGCGTAATCAAGCTGAAGGTTTGAACGAGGCAGAACGAGAAGAATTAGAGTCTTTACAACGTGCTGCCGATCGGGTGATGTTACGCAAAGCCCATGCAGCGGTTTTACTGCGCTTTCGAGGTCGGCGGGTTCCGACTTTGGCTGAATTGCATCAATTGACGATCGCGGTCGAATGACACCTTCGAGTTTTTATGTATCTCGCGCACTCCGAGAGCGGATTGCAAAGCAGGCACGTTATCGCTGTGGTTACTGTCTTCGAACTGAGGAACTGATGGGTATGCCTATGACACTGGATCACATCATTCCTCAAGCTGCTGGTGGGCCAACGACCGAGGATAATTTGTGGCTTGCTTGCTCTCGCTGCAATCAATACAAGGGTATCCAAACGCATAGTCGAGATCCACAGACAGGGGAGCAAGCGCCATTGTTCAATCCTCGTCGACAAGTTTGGAATGAGCACTTTGAATGGAGCGAGGATGGTACCAGGATTTTAGGGAAGACGCCATCGGGTCGGGCAACTGTTGTAGCACTCAAGATGAACAATTCGGAGATTGTTGTTGCTCGCAGGTTATGGGTCAGTGCAGGATGGTGGCCGCCATTGGATTGATGTTTGTAATTAGGATGGCTGGCTCTTGGAAAAGCCCCAACTAGAAGTGCAGTCTATTCAAAAACCAGCGCCCTCGACCGAAATCGAGGGCGCTGGCTTTTTACGTTTGACGGAGCGTATTCATCACCTTCGACGAAACGCTTCCATTCGCATCTACATCCTACGCCGCCTTTACGGCAAAAACTTCTCCGCAAAGTGACAGGCGACGCGATGCCCCGGTCGCAGTTCGCGGAGCGTAGGCTCCTCCGCCTCGCAGATGGCGTCCGCGAAGGGGCAGCGCGGATGGAACCGACAGCCGACGGGCGGATCGATGGGATTCGGAATCTCGCCCTTGGGCATCGGCTTGTCGCGCCGCTCGTGCGGATTGGGCACGGGGACGGCGGCCAGCAGCGCCTGGGTGTAGGGATGCAGCGCGTGGGTGTACAGTTCGCGCAATTCAGCCACCTCCACCAGCTTGCCGAGGTACATAATGCCGATGCGGTCGCAGATGTACTTGGCCGTTGCCAGGTCGTGCGTGATGAAGAGGTAGGTGAGGTTGAACTCGTCCTTGAGGTGATTCATCAGGTCCAGGAGCAGCGACCGCACGCTGACATCCGCCATCGCGATCGGTTCGTCGGCCAGCACTAACTCCGGTTGGGTGATGAGCGCGCGCGCGATGACCGCCCGCTGCCGCTGCCCGCCGGACGTCTGGTGCGGGAACTTGTTGTAGAAGTAGTTGGCGGGCGAAAGGCCCACCTCCTCCAACATCGTGACGACACGGTCGCGGCGCTCATCGCTACTCAGCTCTGGAAAGTGCACCTTCAGGCCGTAGCCGATGGCGGCGCCCAACGACATCCGGGGGTTGAGCGAGGCCATCGGATCTTGAAAGATGACCTGCATCCGGGAGCGCATCTGGCGCAGTTGCTCGTGGCTTTGAGCCATCAGGTCGATGCCATCGAAGATGACCTCGCCCGCCGTGGCGGGCGTCAGACCTAGCGCCACACGCCCCGTCGTCGTCTTGCCGCTGCCGCTCTCGCCGGCCAGCCCGAAGACCTCGCCGCGCTGGATCTCAAAGCTCACGCCATCCACGGCGTGGACGTAGCGCTGCTTCTCGCCCAGCAT
>JAAAOZ010000034.1 GCA_009908585.1 Chloroflexota bacterium | reverse complement strand
GACCAATTTCCACTGTCCATCCGGTGAGGTACATACATCCGTGCGCTCGGTGATATTACACTTGCTGACGCCGTACAAACTTACCACCCGTCCATCCAACGTTGAGGCCGTCGAGCCGCCGGCGCACGTCGAGTGATTATAGTCCGTCAAGCCAATCTCCTGCATTTGGCTCCAGGCCGGATCTGTGGAGTAGAGACGATATTCCTTACCGATCTGCACTGTGAAGACAATGCGTCCAATATCGCCCGTGGGCGGGTTGGTCGGCGCTTCGGTGGGTTCCTCTGTGGAGGGCGGGGTGGTCGGCTCGGCAGTGGGCGGCGTACCACCCCGCCCGGCAGTAATATCATCGATGTAGATGGTTCCCCGACTTGCGCCCCCGCTGGGACGATCCAACACCAGCGCGTAGAATTTGACGGGATAATCGACGACGCCGTTATCCGGGCCGGGGATATGCCCCGCCGGCCACTCCTGCCCCGGCGCCAGATAGCCGCCCATTTGCCGCCATCCTGGACTTCTCACCCGCCCCAGATGCACGGCCCAGATCTCACCCGCTGCATCTTGAATCCAAAGATTAAAATAATGACCTGAACCATCACCGTAAATCCAAGCCGCAAAGTAATTGGGCTGACCGCCGATGCTGCGGACCTGACGGAAGACGACGTAATCATCCTCCACCGCCGGGAAGTTGTAGGTGAGCTGGGCCGAATGGCTGCCAGTTTTAGCCTGCGCACTCGATTGACTCAGCTCGCCATAGGGCTGATCGCCACGCCGCCACGCGCCCCATTGCTCGAATGTCACCAAAGCGCGGGCCGGTTGGGACGCTGGCGTGGACGTCGCATCCTCCTCCGGCGTGGGCGTGTCGGTCGCCTCAGACGTCGGCGTCGGTGAGGGAGAGGGCGTAGCCGTGGGCGTCTCGGTCTCATCCTCATCCCCATCCCCATCTTCCTCATCCCCGCCGCCCTTCGGCGTCGAAGTAGGTTCCACGCCTTCTGTGGCGGTGGGCGTGGGGGTTGCGGATGCCTCCTCGGTGGGGGTGACCGTGGACGTCGGTGTGCGCGTCAACGTCGGCGACGGCGTTGGCGTCAAGGTCGGCGACGAGATCGCCGCCAATAACTGCGGCCCAAAGGCGATGCCGCTGCCTACCAGGCCCAACAGGATGACCGCGATAATCCCCCACCCCCATACGGGCATCCGACGGCGAGCGCCCGCGTCGATCCGTCCGGTCAAAATGCGCGTGCCGCCCTTGTCGGCGGCCATCTCGCCGGTGGAGGATTTGCGCCGCATCGCCTCCCAATCCTTGATCGAGCGCCCCAGGCCATCGGCCATTGCGGCGGCCGAGTCCCAGCGCTTGGAGCGGGGCAACTCCAGCGACCGCTCAATCGCCTCCGAGGTCTGGCGACTCACGCCAGAAGCGATGGTCCGCAGCGGCGCGAACTCCTCCGGCGCCGCGATGCGCAACGTCGCCGTGGGGGGCGCATCCCCGGATAGGGCGTGATAGAGCGTCGCGCCCAAGGCGTAGATATCGCTGCGCGGCTCGGTATGGCCGGTGACCGCGCCGTACTGCTCCGGCGGCGCATATTGGGGCGTACCCATCCCGCGCATCGCCGTCTGGGTCCGAGGATCGTTAGGATCCCACAGTTTGACCAGGCCAAAATCCACCAGTACCGCCTGCCCATCGGAGCGGATGATGATGTTCTGAGGTTTGATATCACGGTGAATGATGCCCCGGCTGTGGCAATAAGAGAGCGCGTCGAGGAGTTGTTCGGCCCATTCTAAGACCTGCGCCTCCGGCAAAGCGCCTTGACGGTTGATGCGCTCGGCTAAACTATCGCCCTCGACAAACTTCATCACCAGATAGCTCTTCTCCTGCTCCTGAAAGAAGTCTGTGACTCCGACCAAATGGGGGTGATCCAAGCGCGCCAGGATCGTCGCTTCCTGGCGAAATTGTTGCTGGAGTTGGGCCAGATTCTCGGCGGTCAACCCCGGCTGGGGGATCATTTCCTTCAACGCAATAGGGATATTGAGGCGATTATCCCAGGCGTGATAGACAGCGCCCATCCCACCCTCGCCCAACGGGTTGATGATGCGATAGCGATTTTGCAGTACAGACCCTGATTGTAACATTACATTCCTCAGCCTTTCGTATAAGACACAACGATATAAAGCACATCCGTGATGATTGGAAATGCTAAGCAGATCGATCAGATAATTTGCTCTCGCTGCCTCGGAGCGTGCTTAACCAAGTTCAAGGCAAACGAAGTTGAGATTGATGCGCGCGATAAATCGTTTAGCGCACAACCTCGTGCATCTCAGCCTCCTTGGAACTGCTTCGCTTGCCCATGATCTTGTACGCTTTAGTCATCATAATTACATAGAGAATAGCATAAGAGAAAAGATAGTCAACGACATAATGGGTGTATGAACTCCGTCATAAAAATAGCTCGAACCAATGATCACGATCTTAGCCGGAATTCCATCACTGCATTGCCCAAGCGAATTTCATCTCCGTGGTGCAGCAGCGCATGCTCTACCCGCCGCCCGTTGACGAAGGAGCCGTTGGAGCTATGCAGATCAACAAGATAATATCCCGCTTGGCGCCGCTCGATGCGGGCGTGATGACGCGATACCTTCGCATCTTGCAGCACGACGTCGTTCTGGCTGCTGCGCCCC
>JAAAOZ010000090.1 GCA_009908585.1 Chloroflexota bacterium | reverse complement strand
GCGTCAAGATCTCCGTCGGCAGATCGACCTCGCCACATCCGACCAACATCGAGAGCATCAAAAACAGCAACAACCACAACGTCGTGTATCGTTTCATAAACCAGATTATGTCGCAAAAATGCGAGGGTGTCAATCGGGGGCGAGAGAGGCGTTTTTCGTATGGCGTATTTCGTATGGCGTATTTCGTATGGCGTATTTCGTATGGCGTATTTCGTAATGATAGTTGCAAGATTCGATTAGTAAGCACACAAAGTATACACAGCATAATTACGCAATACGTTTTACGGAATGCTCATAGTGGTTCAGCGGATTCCACTTGAGGAAGAGAAATATCTTCTCTGGGAGACAAAAGTCGTCGGTCACAAAGACTTGATTTTAGAAGATAAATATAGTAAAATACAGGTAAATTCCATTCACATAGCCCTACAAGGAGACAATACCATGGTAAACGTTGGAGAATTAGCCCCTACTTTTACGTTGCAGTCCGATCAAGGTGAGGAGATCAGTCTGGAGGATTATCGTGGGCAGAAAGTAGTGCTCTATTTCTACCCCAAGGCCGGCACGCCCGGATGCACCAAACAGGCCTGCGCCGTGCGCGATGCCTATCCCAAGATCGAGGCGCAGGACGCGGTGGTGTTGGGCATCAGTCCCGATGACCCGCCGGCTTTGGTGAAGTTCCGGGAGAAGTACGACCTCCCCTTCCCGCTGCTCTCCGATCCCGACCACGAGGTGGCGAAGGCGTATGACGTCTGGGCCGGGAAGGAGATTTTGGGCAAGGACTTGGGGCACACCGTGCGCAGCCACTTCGCCATCGGCCCGGAGGGGAAGCTGCTGGAGGCCAAGCGCAACGTCAAGCCGGAGACGACGGCGGATTTGGCGCTAAATTTCAGCCTCGACTAGCAACGTCCCGTCATAGCGGGATGCCGAACAGCTCGAAGAGCCAGGCCCAGAATTCATAGGGCGCGAACCACAGGAAGGCGGCCAGCGCCAGGCACAAGAGGAGCAGCCCCACGAGGAGGGCGATTCCCCAATAGTACCGCTTGGAACGCGCCGGCTTGGGCGCCGGTGGCGGGGTGACTTTCGCGGCGGAACTGCGCGGCGCAACCTCGGTCGGGGGCGGCGGCGTCGCCGTCATGGAAGATGCGGCGGGGTGTCGTGCCGGCGCATCCCCCGGTCCGACGGCTACCCTCGCTTCCTCCGGCTCGATGGGGGCCGCAGCGTGCGGCTGCGCAGCAGGCGGCGGTGCGTACGCCTCGACGATAAATCGGAACGTCACAGCATCCGCCAATTGGATGATGTCGCCGCTCTGCAACCGGCGCTCGCCGGTGAGAGGTTCGTCGTTGACCCACGTCTTGTTGGTGCTACCCAAATCCTCGATGACCGTGTCACCGGGCAACCGCTGGATCTCAAGATGGTGGCGCGAGATGCGCGTGTCATCGATGGTAATCTCGTTGCTGAGGCTCCGCCCAATCGTCGTGACACCCTGGGGCAGGATGTAACGGGCGCCCGGCTCCGGGCCGGCCACCTCGATGAGGATCTGCTCAGCGGGAACGTCCGCATGCTCGTAGGTTCGGTCATCCATAGCTCGATTTATCTCCTTCGCGATGTTCAGTCATCTGCTAAGGTGATTGTACTTTAACCCGTGACGATTTGTCAAGGTTTTCCAGATCACAACACTTGCGCATGGACGAGGTTCTATCGATCCTCTTGGAGCAATCGCGAAGTTTCGGCTATAATAGAATAGGGATATGATCTCCTCAGATGAGTTCGAGCGCATAGTCGTGGAGGCCATCGATGCGTTGCCGGCGGATTTTCGCGACAAGCTAGACAACGTCGATGTAACCGTCGAGCCATGGCCGGATGCGCACACCTTGCGCCGGGCCGGCGTCCAGCGCCCCAGCGATTTGCTGGGATTCTACCAGGGCGTGCCGCAGACGCGACGCACGCATCGCTACGGGCTGGTGCTGCCCGACAAGATCACGCTCTATCGCGGCCCGATTATGATGCGTTGTCGCACAGACAGCGATGTGCAGCGGATGGTCGAGCACGTGCTGCGCCACGAGATCGCGCATCATTTCGGCATCGATGATGATCACCTGCGCCACATCGGCGCGTACTAGACGAGATTGCCCTCTCATACAAACAGCCCCGTAAAATACGGGGCTGTTCCTTATTGAGTGATCTCCAACCTCACGCGAGGCCGTAGCGCTCGATGGCCAAGGCCGCGATCTCCTGGATCAGGCGCTCGTAGGGCACGCCCCCAGCTTTCGCGGCGATGACGATATCGCTGAGCAGCGGATTGAGGCCCGGCAGGGTGTTGGCTTCCATCAGATAGGGCCGCCCATCCGCGCCGAGGCGAAAGTCCACGCGGCTCACGTCGAGCGCGCCTAACGCCTCGAAGGCGGCGACGGCGAATCGGCGCAGTGTCGCGGCCAGCGCGGGCGGGATGTCCGCCGGGCAGAGGTAGCCGGGCGCTGCCTCGTCGTCGATGGCGTAGGATTTGGCCTCCGCGTTGTAGATACCCTTGACCGCGCCCTTTTGCGTGTCCAGCTCCAGCGCGGGGAAGACGTGAAAGCCGTCGGCGTCGTAGAAATCCGAGCGCGGCGACCGGCCCGGCGCGGAGCGATTGCCCACCACGCCGACGGTGAACTCGCGGCCCGGCAGGTAGGTCTC
>JAAAOZ010000006.1 GCA_009908585.1 Chloroflexota bacterium | reverse complement strand
TGTGGATTTATGGCGGGGACTTGAATAAGCATTGCGAAGCTGAACTGGGACAAACCCGCACCTCATGTCAGGTCAACGCCGATCCGGATGAATATCAGTGGCGCGTGGAGGGCTTTGACCCAAGGGGTGTTCTGAGTAATCGTGTCATTCGAGGGACGATGAGCAGCGCGCGCCGCATCAATATCCAGGTGATGTCGGGGGGCGGCGGTGGAGGATCGTCGCCGCTATGCTCAGAAAAACCAACTCAACCTTGCCAAGATCGCGACCAAGAATGGGTTTGTGAGGATGGTGAATGGGTGTGTAAGTGAGAGGCAGAAAATAAACACCCTCATTATCGCAATAGATTGTTCTGAGTTTTTGATTTTGGCTCTTGTCGGTTTTTAGGTGAAATATGTCGTCGCCAACGGTTGAAACCGCTGGCTGATACCAGAAGGTGCGAAGTTGGCACGTGCCAACCAGAATTGCACTAAACAGCCCCCTGCAACCCGTTTCCAACGGGTTTTGGGTAACAGACGATGAATTCATTCATCGGGTTGAAACATCTACAATATACCAAATTAGCGAGGTTCTCCAGGAATTCGCCGGGTGCAATCATGCTATCCCCACCCACAACCCGGTAACGACGCGAAAAAGGTCTGTGATCCCCACAAACACACAAATCTTCGCCGATTTTAGGGCTGGTTAAGGGATTGCCCGGCAAAATCCAAAAGACCCATTAGCGATATTTCACCCAATTTCCTATAAGAGCCTTGATTTTAACTACTTTTCTTTTCTGGAGGTGTAAGATGTATAAGCGAAGTTGTTTATGGAAGCGGGTCGGGTTCGTCGTTGTGCTTGTTGTGCTTTTGGGGTTAAGCTGGACCGTGGCGCTCGGTGCGATGCTGGGTCCAGCTATGGAGGTGTCACCAGGTTATGAGCAAGAGGTTAATGCGGGCGATATAGTCGTATACCATCATATTATTACAAATACAGGCGATGTGACGGCTCCTGTAGATATCAACTGTCAGATTCCGGCTGGATGGGGAATTACTTACGCTACGACTACTCGTTCTGATACTACAACTTGGATGCCTATGCCCTTGCCGTCAGGTTCTACGTTGCCGCTGACCATCTCTCTAAGCAGTCCTTTCACTGCAACGAGCCGGTTATATACTTCGACCATCACGGTAACATTGCTTTCGTCGCCTGTGGTGGAGTTCCCGGTATATGACCTCACCTACATTCGCGAGCGATTCATCTATCTGCCCTTAGTGCTGCGGAATTACACTCCTTTTAGCAATGGCAGCTTTGAGAACGATCTAGTGGGATGGGCAGTACCAGAGGAGGCTAAGTTACCAGTGGATGTGGTAAGTTTAGCGGAAAGGGACGGAACTACGCCAAGTGAAGGCAACGGAATGGTGTTATTGGGTGATCCGCAGTATCCTTGTGATGGTGTACCTCAAGGGTACGCAGCAGCCGAGCAGAAGTTTGTTGTACCAGCGAACGCTTCCTCGATAGAATTTGATTATTTCATCTGGACGCAAGACGCTTCCCTTGATGAGACGTATGATCGCTTTGAGGTCTATCTCTGGAAAGATGGAGAGCCTATGCCTGAAAGCCCAGAGCATTATGACGGAAACATGATTGCTGAGGGAGGCAACTGTGATATCTGGCGACGTGTTCCAGAAGGGTCAGGATGGAAAACGGAGTCGGTAGATCTGACAGAATATCAGGGTCAAATGGTCAAATTGTCTCTCCGCGCCTACAACCGTCAGGATAATTGGTACAACACCTACACCTACGTGGACAACGTCCGCATCGTGATTGAGGAGTAAACACAAACCGAGATAGACTCTGAAACCGTAGAGGGCAGGGAGTAGGCCGTGAGCCAACGAGACCAACCAGAAAACCGGCCCTTACTCCCTACCCCCTACTTCCTTACTCTCCACATCCAAGGAGCTAATCTATGAAACTCATCACCCGCGATGGCCGCGCCTACCCCCTCCACGGCCAACGGATCAGCATCGGGCGCTCAACCTCCAATGACATTCAACTTTCGGATGAGCAGGCGTCCGGGCATCACGCCCTGTTGCGCCGCGAGGGCTCGACCTACGTGCTGACCGATCAGAACAGCACCAACGGCACCTACGTCAACCGCCAGCGCTTACACAGCGCCTATCGCCTGCAGCCCGACGACGTCATCGGCATCGGCCGCACGCTGCTCAAAGTGACGGACGAGGCGCGCGCCCAGGCCAACCGCACCGTCGTCGCCGATGGGGCGCCGGACTACGCGCCCTCAGCGCCGCCACCCCAAGCGCCCTATCAACCGCCGCCCGGCCCGTACCAACAACCGGCCGGGCCATATCAACAGCAACCACCCCATTACCCGGCGGCGCCGACGAAAGACCGCATGACCGCCGGCCTGCTCGCCCTCTTCTTGGGCGGGATCGGCATCCACAAATTCTACCTTAACCAAGGCGGGTTGGGGGTGCTGTACCTGCTCTTTAGCTGGACCTTTATCCCCGGCATCATCGCCTTCATAGAGGGTATTCAATACCTCACGATGACGGATCAACAATTCCACCAACGCTTCGGATAACTTGCAACTTGCAACCTGCAACTTGTAACCTGCAACTTGCAACCTGCAACTCACCTTGATAGGAGATCTATGACCCACACACTCGAATCGGGCGCG
>JAAAOZ010000035.1 GCA_009908585.1 Chloroflexota bacterium | reverse complement strand
CCCGCTGTTCCAGAAAGACCCAGATCGCGTCCTGGGCCTCGTCAACGCCATAGAGGGATTGCACCATACACGGCTCCTCAAATCAAATATACAAATAGCAAAGCGGCAAAGCAACAAAACAACAAAGCGGCAAAGCAACAAAACATCAAATAGAAAAGTGACTAACTTTCAGACTTTTCGACTTTCGACCTTCGGACTTTTTGACTTTCAAGCGCCAACGCCGCAATTTCCGCGATGTCCATCACGCGCAGCGCCGTGATCTTCTGGGCCTTGAGGCTGTCCTCCAGGCAAGCGATGCAGAACGGGCACGCCGTCGCTAAGATCGTCGCCTCGGTATCCAGCGCCTCTTGCACGCGCAGATCGGCAAAGCGCTCGTCCGGCTCGGTCTCCAGCCACATCCGACCGCCGCCGCCACCGCAGCAGAGCGTATCGATGCCGGCGTCCGCCATCTCGATCACGTCGAGGCCGGGGATGGCGCGCAGCACCGCGCGCGGCGCCTCGATCTCGGCGTTGTGCCGCGCCAGGTAGCAGGGATCGTGGAAGGCGACGACAAACTCGACCGGCTGCGCGAACGAGAGCCGCTCATCGGCCAGAAGTTGGGCCAGATATTGGGTGTAATGCAGTGGCTCGAATTCATCAGGATAGTGCTGGCGGAAGGCGTCGTAGCTGTGCGGGGAGAGCGTCACGAGCCGGGTGACGCCGCGCTCGCGGAAGACCTCCGTGGTATGCGCGACGATTTCTTGGAAGTAGGGCTGATGTCCAACGTCCAGCACCTCCGCGCCGCTGGGCGGTTCGGCGTCACCCAACACGCCGAACGCCACGCCGGCCGCGCGAAGCACGCGCACCAGCGCCATCGCCACCTGCTGCGCGCGCGTATCGTAGGAGGCCGTGCCGCCGACGTAGAGCAACACCTCGTGCTCGTCGGGATCGAAGGCCGGGAGCGCCAGATCCTGCGCCCACGCCGCCCGCTGCGAGGGCGGTTGCTCCCACGGGTTGTCGTTCCAGTAGACCGACCAGAGCAGCGAGGGCAAGCCCTCCGGCGGGGTGTTGCGCTGCCAATCGATGTACCGCAGCGCGCGGAAGACCTCGGCGATGGGCACATCGCGCGGGCAGTAGGCCTCGCACTGCGCGCAGGAGGTGCAGAGCCACAGCCTATCGTCCAGCTCCAGGCCGAGCTGCACCCGCCGGATCAAGTCACGCACGGAAACCGTCTCTTCGCTCACCAGGCCCCAGGGGCACGTGGCCGTGCAAGCGCCGCACTGATAGCAAACCGCTGCGGCGCCCTCGGTCAATTCGATCAGCTTCTCCCACACCTCGTCATCTAAGGTAATGACGCGCTCGCCCATCGACGCTGATTTTTGATCCATCCTACCTCCCAAACGGGTCAAAAAGTCGATAAGTCAAAGGTCGAAAGTCGAAGGTCAAAAGTCCGTGTTATTATTGGATGCCCTTCGCTTTTGGCGTTAGACTTTCCGACATTAGACTTCCTGACTTTAGACTTTCAGACTTTTCGACTTCGGACTCTCAGACTTCCTGACTTTCA
Source organism: Chloroflexota bacterium (assembly GCA_009908585.1). Lineage (GTDB taxonomy): Bacteria > Chloroflexota > Anaerolineae > B4-G1 > SLSP01 > JAAAOZ01. Next base: position 1,133 of record JAAAOZ010000035.1, on the reverse strand, counting down.
ACTTCTTTTTCCGCATACTTGTGAACAATCTCATCCATCTCCGCGATTTTCTCCGCGAATTCCTTGCCCTCGGCCGCCGAGATCCAGCGCAGTTGTAGCCGTTCCGGCGCGATGCCCTTGCGCGTGAATTTCTTGTGCCAGCGCTTGAAGCGCCGAGCGGTGTGGGTGTTGGCGTAGTTGTAGTGACAATCGGAGCCGCTGTCGGTGAGGCGGCAGCCGGTGACCAAGACCGCGCCCGCGCCCTGCTCGAACGCCCGCGCGATGAAGGCCTCCTCGAAGCGCGCGGAGCACATCGTGCGCACGATGCGCGCGGAGGGCGGATATTGGCGCTTCTCGATGCCGGCCAGGTCGGCGCCGGCGTAGGAGCACCAGTTACAGGTGAAGACGATGCACTTTTCCTCTGGATGCTCGGCCAACGCCGCGTCGATCTGAGAGAGGACTTGGGCCTTGGTGAAGTACGGCATATCGATGGCATCGACGGGGCACTCGGCGGCGCAGTTGCCGCAGCCCATACAGGCCGCCTCGATGATGCGCACGGTGCCCTTGCCGCGCTCGCCCACCTGCTCGATGGCGTTGAAGGGGCAGACGCTGACGCAGCGCATACAGCCGATGCACTTTTCGGGATCGTGTTGGGCCGTGAGCGGTTCCTTTTCGATCTCGCTGCGGGCCAGCAGCACGCCCGCCTTGCCCGCCGCCGCCATCGCCTGCGCCATCGATTCGCGCACGTCCTTGGCGCCCTGCGAGGCCCCGGCCAAAAAGACGCCCTGCACGGCGGTCTGCACCGGCCCCAACTTGGGATGCAGCTCCATCAAGAAGCCGTCCTCGCTCTCCGCCAGCTTGAGTTGATCGGGCAGGTTGGTCTGCGCCGGGCACAAACCGGTCACCAACACCAACTGCTCGGTGGGGATGCGCAAGTTCGCGTGCAACAGGTGATCGTAGAAGGTCAGATGGCCATCCTCCCACGCGAGAACATCCTGCGGCGGTTGGTTGTCATCATAACGGAAGAACTGCACGCCCGCGCGCATTGCCGCCTCGTAGAGTTCCTCGGCCTGGCGGCTGTAGGTGCGAATGTCCTTGCTCACGATGCGCACCTTCTTGCCCATCCGCCGCAAGCGCAACGCCTGGCTGATCAT
>JAAAOZ010000223.1 GCA_009908585.1 Chloroflexota bacterium | reverse complement strand
AGATCGCCATTGGCTTGCAGAACGCGCAGCTCTACAAATCGGAGCAGAAGCGGCGGCGATTCGCCGAGATTCTGGAGCTGACGGGCCGGGTCCTCTCCGGCACGTTGGATATGAGCGAGGTGCCGGGGCGCATCCTGACGATGCTCAAGGCCCTGATTCCCTATGAGCGCGGCTCGCTCTGGATGCGGAGGGGGGATCATCTCACGCTGTTGGCGCACGAGGGATACCCGCAACATCTCCATCGGCGGCTGGAGCGAATGCAGATGGGCATCGTCGAGACCGATGAGGATGTCTTCCAACGCCTGGTCGAGACGCAAGAACCGCTGATCGTCGACGATGTGGTCGAGGAACCCGGCTGGCGACAGGTGCCGTGGTTGCCGCTTTCCCACTCGTGGCTGGGCGTGCCCATCATCGCCAAAGGAGATGTGATCGGCATGGTCTCGCTGACGCGCGGTGAGCCGGGGGCGTTCAGTGAGCAGGATGGGACGTGGGTGCGCTCCTTCGCGATGCAAGCGGGCGTAGCGCTGGAAAATGCCAGTCTCTACGCCGAAATCGCCAACTTCAACGAGCAGTTGGAGCAGATGGTGGCGGAGCGCACGGAGGAGTTGAATCGCGCCTATCACGTGCTGGAGCAGCTTGATCGCACGAAGCGCAACTTCATCAACGTGGCCGCACACGAACTGCGGACGCCCCTCACGGTGATCAAGGCGTATGGCCAGATGCTGAAGAACTTTGTCGCGGATCAGGAAAATCCGCGCGTCGAGCGGGCGCTCCAGGGCTTGCTGTCCGGCGCGGATCGGTTGCACGAAATCGTCAACAATATGTTAGATGTGGCGAAGATCGAGAATCAGGTGATGAAGCTCTTCAAGGCGCCCGTCGATATCTTAGACTTGCTCTGCGAGGTGCGCAACAGCTTGCCTTCTGAATGGGAGGAGCGGCAGATTTCGCTGACCTTCAGGGCGTTGGATGAATTGCCCGTCTTCCAAGCGGATCGACAACTGCTCTTCAAGGTCTTCATCAACCTCTTCACCAACGCGATCAAATACACGCCGGACGGAGGCGAGATCACCGTCTGGGGCCGGGTGGACACGTCGGGCAAGCAATCCTACGTTGAGGTGGTGGTGAGCGACACCGGCATCGGCATCGATCCCGACCAGCATGCGTTGATCTTCGAGAAATTCTACCAGACGGGGGAGGTGGCGCTCCATTCCTCCGGGCAGACCAAGTTCAAGGGCGGCGGGCCGGGCTTGGGATTGGCGATTGTGCGCGGGATTGTGTTGGCTCACGGCGGCGACATCTGGGTCGAAAGCGAGGGGTGCGACGAGGAGCGCTGCCCCGGCTCCGATTTCTATGTGCGGTTGCCGTTGGAAGCTGCAAACGAGGGGGCGGATGAACGGGATGTTTATGAACCGTATGCCGAAGTGCGGAAAGCATAATCGTATTGCGTATTGCGTGTTTCGTGAATTTAGCACTGTGAAATATGCAAGGCTCATATAGGGAATTAGGTGAAATCACCCCCCGTTCGTCCAGCGGTTTAATTTGTACACAGAGCATCACCGAGAAGGCACAGAGAAGCACGGAGAAATGAGTCTCTCTGTGTAACTAGAGCTTGAGCATCATTCGCACCCAATTTCACCTGAAAATCAACAAGAGCCAATATGCAATACTCACAAATAGAGAACGTATTTGCTATTCACAGGAGGAAGTTTTCTGATGAAACATTTGAAACATTGTCTGTGTTGGATGTTAATCCTCATGTTGGCGTTGTTGAGCGCCTGCGGATCGAGCGCGCCCGCCACTCCCACATCGTCGGCAGATGACGACCTCAGCGGCCAGATTACCTTCGCGGGCAGCACGACGGTGCAACCCTTGGCCGCGAAGGTCGGTGAGCGCTTTAACGAGCGTTATCCCGATGTCGAATTGGAGATCGCTGCCGGCGGCAGTGAGGTGGGGATCAATGCCGTCCAGGATGGCACCGTCGACATCGGCATGGCCTCGCGCACGCTCACGCCGGAGGAGGCGGAGGGTATCATCGTCCACCAGTTCGCCGTGGATGTGCTGGCCGTGGTTGTCAATGAGGAAATGCCCATCGACGGCCTGACGATGGCCGAACTCCGCGCCATCTACCTAGGGGAGATCATCAATTGGTCGGCGGTCGGCGGCCCTGATCAGCCCATCATCGTCGTGATGCGCGGGGAGAATTCCGGCACGCGCGGCGCCTTCGACAAGATCGTGCTCGATAAGCAAGCGCCGACCGCACCCAACCTGGAGACCGCCGTCACCGCCGGCGATATGGCCGCGATGGTGCGGGACGATCCCCACGCCATCGGCTACGTCGGCTTTGGGAACATCGAGGCGGGCCTCAAGACCTTGGCTATCGATGGCGCAGCGCCCTCCGAGGAAAATGCTCGCAATGGCTCCTATCAACTCACGCGCCCGCTTCAATTCCTCACCGGGCCGCTGACGCGCCCGCTGGGCCAGACTTTCATCGACTTCGCGCTGGGCGAGGAGGGCCAGCAGGTCGTGATCGAAAATGGCTGGGTGCCGGGCAATTGATCCCACATCATCCTTCGCAATACTTGAATGCCCGCGCGCGAGCGCGGGCTTTTTTCTTGGGCGAGATGGGGCAATTCGAAGCAGATCGACTGGGAAAATCGCTCTCGGTGCCTTAGAGCG
>JAAAOZ010000153.1 GCA_009908585.1 Chloroflexota bacterium | reverse complement strand
ATCCCCGCCCGGAGGTCATCGTGGCGCTGCACACCTTCCCGATCCGCGCCGGCTGGATTGGCGTTTCCCCAGGGCTGGCGCTGGCGGGCATGGAAGAGTTTCGTGTGCGACTCTACAGCCCCGCCGGCCATCTGAGCATGTTGATGGCGCGTGTCAGTTCGGCACTGCGCGATCTCAGCACCGCCCAAGCACCCGCCGGCCCGGCGACTTTCGATGCCCTTGTGCGCCGGATGCGGACCGACGAGGCATTGGCCGACGCCGTGCTGATCAGTTGTTGGCCATACATAGGTGATCTCTCTTCGACGCATCATTTGATGGGCCTCTCGAGCGTCTGCACCGCCGAGCGCCGCGACCGGCTGCATCGGCAAATCCACGAGACGCTGGATCGCTGTACGGCCCGGGCCGGCGCCTCGTATGATCTGGATTACACCTTCGCTAACCCGCCCGTCTACAACGATCCCGCGCTGACCGAGGCCCTCTGGCCGGCGATGGAAGCCGCCGTCGGGGCCGGTCACGTGCTACGCTTCCGCGCGCCCTATCCCTTCGCTCACGAGGACTTCGCCCTCTATCAAGAGCACATCCCCGGCCTCTTCCTCTGGCTCGGTATCGCCAATCATGAGGCCGAGATTGACAGCCTGCTCCATCAGCCCGATTTTGACATCGATGAGGACGCTTTAGTCGTCGGCGCCCGGCTGATGGTCCTGATGTTGAAGCGCTATCTTCAGACCCAGGAAGCTCAAGCGGCTCAAGAAGCTCAGGCGCCCACTGCTGAGACTTCGGGAGCTTGATTGCATTGGGGCTTGCGCTATAATTTGTAAGGCTGTGGATGATGACGATGCAACGAGAGTTAAAATTACCTACCGAGTCCTCGTACAATAGAAAGTCTGGGGCGTAGCTTATGAACGCATCGAACGACAACGAAAAGAGTAAAGTCCTCTACATTGATGATACCCCCTCGGCCCGGAAGTTGGTGGAGCGCTTGCTCTCCCGCCGCTACGAATTTTATGAGGCCGTGGAGGGACTTTCGGGCATCGATAAGGCGGTTGAGGTGGAGCCGGACCTCATTTTGGTAGATTTGCATATGCCCCACTTCAGCGGCTACGAGGTCGCGACGCGGGTCAAGGAGTTGCTGCCGGATGTGCCGGTGGTGGCGCTCACCGCCGATATCAGCGATCATGTGCGCGAGCGCGCCTTGGCCTCCGGTTGCATCGGCTATATTCCCAAACCCATTGACCCCGATATGTTTGTGGCGCAGGTGTCGGGATTCTTAGGCGGGGATCGTGAGGAGTTGGAGGACGATACCTACCGCGAGGAGTATCAGCAGACCCTGGTCTCCCGCCTGGAGGAGAAGGTTCGCGAGTTGACCCAGGCTTTGCAGCGCAACGCCGAGTTGAACGAGCGTTATCTCCGCCTCTTGGAGGATGCGCAGCGGCGGGCGCGCCTGTTGGAGGCCGGCGCGCGGGCCGGGCAGGGGATCACGTCCATTCTCGACCTGGATGATCTGCTACAATCCACGGTGGAAATCATCGGCAAGGAATTTGGCTTCTACTACGTGGGTGTCTTCCTCATCGATGCGTCCGGCGAGTGGGCCGTGTTGCGCGCCGGCATGGGAGAGCCGGGCCGGAAGATGGTGGAGGAGGGCCATAAGCTCAAGGTGGGGGGCCTCTCGATGATCGGCGCTGCCACCGCGCGTCAGCGCGCCATCATCACCAAGGATGTGAAAGAGGAGGCCGTTCATTTTAAGAATCCCTATCTGCCTATGACGCGCTCCGAGATGGCGCTGCCGCTGATTCTGGGTGATGAGGTCATCGGCGCGCTGACGGTCCAGAGCGTCGAGGAGGACGCCTTCAACGACGACGACATCTGGGCGCTGCAAGCGATGGTCGATCAGTTGGCGACGGCCATCCAAAATGCGCGCTTGTACGAGCAGAATGAGCGGCTGCTGAGCCAGGCGGAGCGCCGGACGCGCCTGCTGGAGGCCGCAGCCGAGGTTGGCCGCGGCGTCACCTCGATCCTGGAGATGGACGGATTGCTCAATAAGACGGTAGATATTATCTGCGATGCCTATGGCTTTTATTACGTTGGCGTCTTCCTGGTTGACGAGGAGGGCGATAATGGCGAGGATCGCTGGGCTGTGTTGCAGGCCGGTCACGGTGAGGCCGGCGAGAAGATGGTGGCAGCTGGGCACAAGCTCAAGGTGGGGGGCCTCTCAATGATCGGCACCTCGATTGCGGAGCGTAAGGCCCTCATCGCGTTGGACGTCGGCGAAGAGCCGGTCCATTTTAAGAATCCCCATCTGCCTCTGACGCGCTCCGAGATGGCGCTCCCGCTGATCTTGGGTGACGAGGTCATCGGTGCGCTGACGGTCCAGAGCGTCGAGGAGGCTGCGTTCAGCGATGAGGACATCACCTCATTGCAGACGATGGCCGATCAGCTTAGCATTGCCATCAACAACGCGCGCCTGCTATCCGATCTCAAGGAAGCGCACGAGGAGCTGGTGCGCACCAAGACCTTCGAGGCCATCGCAACCGCCACCAGCGAGGCCATCCACTGGGTAGGCAACAAAGCCGCGCCCATCCCCGGCAGCATCGCTCGTGTCACGGAGGACGTGGTCAAATACTTGATTATGGCGAACGCTGTGATGGAACATCTGCCGGAAGCGTATCAATCGGACAAATTTGCCCAGAT
>JAAAOZ010000007.1 GCA_009908585.1 Chloroflexota bacterium | reverse complement strand
TCGGCTGTGGAACGTCAGCGGCCCCGCCCTCGAAGTTGAGGGACGGGGCCGCTTTGATGTTGGGGCTGCTGGACATCTACAATTTTGCTATTCTAAGGGCATCGCAGAGAGTAAATCGATCTCGGCTTGAATTTTATCCCAAGGCACAAAGATGTTCGCGGCGTCTGTTTCCTGAATTAGGCCGTTCCAAGAAAATAAGTCTCCCAAAAACGGGGGGGGCCGAGAGAAAAGCATCAGGTTTGGGAGGTTTTAATTTCTGGAACTACCTTAGCCCGGCCTTCTTTAATATCTGCACATCCCGAAAGGCGTGCTGATATTTTCTGGCCAGCATTTGGCTGAGCGCCTGGACACTTGTCTTGCCCTGAGCGCGCAGGGTGTAAAGGAGATTTAACCGGCCAGGGGAGAGAATCTGGAGAAATGTCTTGAGGTCGATGAAGTACAAGCGTTCCTCCGCTTCGGTCAGCGCTCCCTGCTCGGCTCGATGCCACGCCGCGATGAATTCCTGGTTGACTTGGGCTCTTCAGGAATTCGCCGGATGCAATCATACCATCCCCACCCACAACCCAGTAACGATGCGAAAAAGGTCTGTGATCCCCACAAACACGCGACTTCTTGCTGTTTTAGGGCAACTGAGGGGGTTGCCCGGCAAAATCCGAAAGGCCCGTTGACTTGCTCTTCGGTGGCCAGGCCTATTTTAATGCGGTTCCCGTTTTGATTCATGACTTCCTCATTTGAGGCCATGAGGTCGTTCAGTTGTGGGGGTAGGAATACGCCAGATGACCATTTCCCGGATGGCGCCATCAGGATAGACCAGTTTGGATCTATGCAATAACTGAGCTTTAGGCATCGCATCTCATATCTCGCTGCAAACCTTGCTCGTTGAAACACCGGTGATGATGTCACGTCGTCTTCAGGGTGGATCTTCTCTTGTATGATAATGCCAATCTACGATTTTCACAAGGTTACGCTTTCTATCATCATAAAATACGGGTCTCCAGAAGGTGAGTTTCCAGACAGAGTTTGGAATCTCTGCCCTCGATGAGAGGAGCGGGGGCGCTCTTATTCACCAACTAGTAAGGCTGTGCGACGGGTAAATTCGAAGTGCGGTTCTGGCATTCCTTCCGCACGCCGGGTTATAGGGTAATATGGATAAGTGATGTAGAGCAGTTGTAGTTCGTGAATGTCCCCTGGACTCCCTAAATTATCCGGCGGAATTTTGATTTCTGCTGGGATGACTTGGCGTTCGTCATCTTCAATGTAACCGAAGAAGGCTGGTGATTTACCTGCGCCTAAGGGTATTTGGTGCTTATCCAACCAGACAATCAGGGCGTAGGGATGGGCGGGAAGAGAATTGTTGCCTAAATGGATGGCGTAGCTGATGGCTTCATCGCTGGTGACCGTGGCGCTGAACCACGGCTGGCGGTGATCGCTCGCATCTTGGTTCAAATGGGGGCCGCCTACGTTATCCTCTGGATCTAATTCAAACGTGTTAGGCACTTCTTCGTAAACAATGTCAGGCGTGACGTCGTCCCCGATGACAATATCTGTTATATGCACTGTTTCGAGTCCCCTATAGTAAGCGTCAGCATCGCTCATCTCTATTTCTTGGAAGAGGACCAGAAAGAGTTGGCGCCTACCAGCCTGATTAGGGATTGAGATACTGAAGTCCAGGTCCATGGGTTCATAAGGCTCTGCTTCGATTCTATAGATAGGAAGGGATGTGTGGGTCACGGTTAAGGGGATTTGCTCGTAGTCCATCAAAACCGCTAACGTATAAACCTCACGCTCTTCTGAATCGCTGCGTATTCCCAGTGTTGCCGCTACTTCTATGGATGATGCTTCATCATGAAAAGGGAAGTACGTGGTCTGCTCCTCCCGGCTGTATTCACCTGAATGTACCTCCAGATCTAGGGCAAGACCTGTGAACGATTGTTCTTGTATTTGTCCTGATGCCAGATTGAGTTGGTGAAGCACCGGCAAAATCGTTGATGGGTAGAAATATCTTAGGGCAACGATACCAAATACCAATACGAGTAGGAGGGTTAAGATGCCTCCTCCAGCTATCAGCAACCGGCGATTGGTTCTTAAGCGGTGCAAGATCATGGATGGTTTGTCTCCTTTCGTTGGATACAAGTTCCCGCTGATTCTTCAGGAATCCACCAGCTCTATCTTCTGAGCTTTGGCGCCAGCGCAACCCCTTTGAGATCAGAAAGTAACGGTGTTACCTCCCTTTTCTCGGTATCGTAGCGGAAAAGCGTCCCGCTCTGGTCAGGCACATCTGGCCCGGAAGGCGCGGCGGTAAAGTAGAGGTGCGCCCCCCGCCACCCGACCGGCTCGAATTTGACGGCGGCGAGCGGGAGGTCTTGAGGATTGATGACCGGCATCACAGCGGCGCGCAGCGACTCGTGCAGCTGCCAACAGGTTTCCGCCGCGATATCGCAGATCAACAGGGGTCCGCTTTCCGCGACGCCACATCCCAAGGCGACTAGATGACCCATCACCAGGCCGGCTCCCAACCCGCACTCAACCCGGCGACGCGGCAGCTCGAGGACATCCAGCGGACCGCCCTGCTGCTCTTGCAGCGCCTCTGCCTCACCTGCAGCGTGGCCGCGGCCTACGCCCTCGGTCACGATCCCCGCCCAGGCTGCCACCTGGAACAAGCCGCGCCCAACACTGTGCAGTAAATCATTCTTGACCTGAAAG
>JAAAOZ010000036.1 GCA_009908585.1 Chloroflexota bacterium | reverse complement strand
GAAGGTTTTAATTTCTGGAACTACCTTAGCCTGCGATTCATCCGCAGGCGCAGGCGGCGTAGGCTGCTTTTTCCGACGATCACGCGTTACACCCCGTAGGCCACGCTCTATTTGCATTAAAGTAGATAAGGGTTATACTTATCTAAGAAGCAGCGATACTAACGTTAGAACGCGACCGGCACGATGCCAAGTGCCGGTTGTTTAGGCCGTTCCAAGAAAATAAATCTCCCAACAACAAGTGATTTTCCGAGGAAAAGGCGTCAGGTTTGGGAGGTTTTAAATCCTGGAACTACCTTAGTCACAGATGATTATAAGATAGGATGGAGAGTCAAGATGTCGACCGCTACCATACAGGCTCAGACCCACGTCGAAGTCAGCCAGAAGGCCGCCCGGCAGTGGTTCTTGGAACTCAAAGAACATCCAGAGCGCTACCAATTCGACACCCACGCGGGATTCACCTTCACCCAGGGGGATTTCGGCGAGGTTGGCGCGCGCTTCGAGACCCAGGAGCGATTTTACGGCTTGCGGCTCACGCTGCGCTTCGAATTGACCGAGGTCGGCGACACCGAGGTGCGCTTTCGGGTGTTGCGTCCGCCGGCGCCCATCTGGGGCGCGTTCCTCCTGGAGGCCGAAGGCCCTCAGCAGACGCTACTGACCCTGCGCATCGGCAGCGATAGCCAGGCTGGCGCGGCATTCCTCAACCTCCCCCTCGTTCGCGGCGCCATCCAACGCCAAATCCAGGCCGAGGTCGAGAATATCCGCGATTCGATGGAACGAACGCAGACGTAAGCACGGAGCTTCCTTTTCAGGAACAAGAGCACAACCAAACCGTAAACCCGTTGGAAACGGGTTAGGCCGTTCCAAGAAAATAAGTCTCCCAAAAACGGGGAGTTTTCAGAGGGAAAAACATCAGGTTTGGGAGGTTTTAATTTCTGGAACTACCTTAATCAAGCCATTCTAGTGCATTCTTAACGCACTTCACAGAAAGACAGAAAGAAGGAAATACAAAATACGATGGGAAAACAAATGCAGCCCGATATTTTACTGATTGTGTTGGACACCCTGCGGGCCGACCGGCTCTCGGGTTATGGCTATCCGCGCGAGACCAGCCCGAATTTGGATGCGTTTGCGGAGGACGCCGTTCTCTTCGAGCGCGCGATCTCCCCCGCGCAATGGACGATCCCCGGCCACGCCTCACTCTTCACCGGCAACTTCCCCTCCACACATATGACCAATCAAATCTACGATAAACACACCCAGGAGCAACCCACGTTGGCCAAGTTGCTGCGCGACGCCGGCTACACCACGTTAGGCTTCTGCAACAATCCCTTGTTAGGCGTCGTCGATAACGGCCTGGATCGCGGATTCGACGCCTTCTATAATTACAGCGGCTTCTTCCCCGAGCGCCCCGACATCACAGATACGCGCGCCCGGCCCTCCGGTCGGCTCGTGCAGCGCCTGGGCCGGCTGCTGAATCGTATCAACGCGCCGGTACAAGAGGCGCTCACCAAAAGCGACCTCGTCCTCAAGATAGCGCTTCACCCGCGCATCATCCCGCTCTGGCAGCGCCACATCAACTTCCGGGGCAATACCAAGCTCTCCCTGCGCGATATGCTGGGCTATCTCCGCACCCGCCAGAAGCGCGGCCGCGAGCGCCCGCTCTTCGCCTTCCTCAACCTGATGGAGACCCATCTACCCTTCGGGCCGCCCCCGCGCTTCATCCATCGCTTCGCGCCCTACTACCGCACCAACCGCGAGGCGCGCGACTTTATGCGCGATTACAATCAATCGCACTACCGCTGGATGATCCCGCTGACGGAGCCGCTGACCGAGATTCAGGATCGCATCCTCAACGATATGTACGCCGCTGAGGTCGCCTACGAGGATCACGCGCTGCGCCATCTCTACGCCTATTTGGACGATCCGCGCATCCGCGATAACACCGTGGTGATCATCGTCTCCGATCACGGCGAGGGAATGAACCACCACAACTTCGTCGGGCATTCGCTCGTGGCCTACGATGATCTCCTGCACGTGCCGCTACTCGTGCGCTATCCCCCGCACTACGGCGGCGGGCGGCGCATCCCGCATCCGATTTCGACCCGCCGCGTCTTCCACACCGCCTTAGAGATGGCCGGCGTCCCGCTACCGGAACCTGCGGAGGAAGCGACCCGCTATCTCTCAACCGGCCCCCTCCCCCGCACGCCCGACGAGGCGCCCGGACGGGAGACGCCCGTCTTCGCCGAGGCCTACACGCCCGACACGCTCCTCTCGCTGATGGAGAACTACACGCCGCAGGCCATCGACACCTTCCGCTGCCGCTCGATGCGCCGCGCCGTCTACCAGCAGGCGCACAAGCTCATCACCGTGGGCGAGCAGCCCGATGAGCTGTTCGCTATGCCGGAAGATCCCGGCGAGCTACACAACCTGATCGCAGAGAAACCCGACCTAGCCGACCACCTCTTCGCCGTCCTGCGCAATTTCGTCGCGGAAGCTCAGGCACAACGGCCATCCGATTGGAAAGAAGAACGCGTGGACATCGAATCCGACGAACAGCTCACCGAGCGCCTGCGCGGCCTCGGCTACATGCAATAAAGAAAAGCCGTGCCCAGCCACATCCCACCGGCCAAGCACGGCTTCTCAATCCTCATCCTCAATCCTCATCCTCAATCCTCATCCTCAATCCTCAATCCTAAATTCTTAATC
>JAAAOZ010000312.1 GCA_009908585.1 Chloroflexota bacterium | reverse complement strand
ATGGGATATGTTTCGGGCCAGGCGGTATGATGGGGGATGGATCGTGGAATGGGGCTATCTGTTTGATCTTACCAGCGATGGCGTCCATCCAGATGATATTGGCAGCGCTCGAGCCGCCGGATTTCCCTTGCTGGCTGGCTTGATCCGAATGGATGAGATTCAGCGGGGATATATTGACCATGCTTTGGTGATGGCCTACGAGACTCCCCGGTCGGGCGTTTATGTCTATCCAGCCAGTACAGTCTATGGCGCGTCCGGAGATGAGAATACAATCCCTATGGGCGGGCGTCTCCAACTCGACCCCACGATTGATGTCGAGGCGCTAGAACTATCGGATGCCGCGAAAGTCATCGCCCGCGCCTTACAGGAATATGGCGTGTATTTGGGGGATTATGCGGGATCTTTGGTCCTGTATGGCGAAGGGTTATATGGCAAGCCGGGGCAATCATGGGAAGGGATATTGGAGGAAGATGATTTGACCGCGATCCCCTGGTACAATTTCCGCGTGCTCGAACTTCCGCCGCTGAAGTATGACCAGAGGGCGAGTGAGCAGCGGTAGCGATATGTTAGCTATGTGGAATCAGCTTAGGTTGAGAGTCGCGACGCCGGCGTGTGGGGAGGGAGAAAGTGTCCAAACGGGCCTGTATAGTTCGACATAGCAGTTACTATCCTCATGATATGTTGGTCCGTCGCGAGGCGATTGCCTTGCGCGATTTTGGGTTTGATGTGGATGTCTTTTGCTTGCGCGGTCGCGACCAACCGGCGCGAGAAGAGATGGATGGCCTGCACATCTGGCGTCTCCCCCTGCGGCGATCCAAGGGCGGGATGGTGCGTTATCTGTATGAGTACAGCGTGTTCTTTGTGATGACGGCGCTGATCCTCACCTGGCGTCACCTCCGTCACCCCTACGCCTTTATCCAGGTGAACACGATGCCCGATTTCTTGGTGTTTGCGACCTTGATCCCGCGTCTGTTGGGCGCGAAAGTGATGTTACAACTCTATGAGCCGACGCCGGAACTGTGGGCCACGCGCTTGGGGATGACCCAGGAGGCGGATATCGCGCGCGCTTCCTGGGGGCGCCGAGCCTTGATCCGGGTGCTCGCGTTTATCCAACAGGCCAGTCTGCGCTATGCCCACGCCGCCTTTGCGGTCACGCAGGAGCTTAAGGATTCGTTTGTCGCGCGCGGCGCTGATCCCGAAAAAATCACCGTTGTCCTCAACGTGCCTGATGCCCAGCTGTTCGATGTGGGGAACGCGGAGAACACGGAGGACGTGGGGATAGAGAGCGACGCTCCGCCGGTCCAGGACGGCCATTTCACCCTTATCTGTCACGGCGCCATCGAGGAGCGATATGGGCATGACACGATGTTACAGGCCATCGCTCAACTCAGATCGTCGATCCCCGGCCTCCGACTGCGCATCACGGGATGGGGCGGCTATCGCGATCAATTCCTGGCCCAGATAGAAGCGCTGAATTTACAAGAGGCGGTTCACTATCTCGGTTATGTCTCGCTTCCGCAACTGGTGGAGGAATTGCGGCGCGCCGACGTGGGTATCGTTGCCCAGAAGGCCTCCGTCTATTCGCATCTAGTGCATACCGGCAAGATGTACGATTACCTGGCGTTCGAAAAGCCCGTCATCGCGTCGCGATTGCGAGCTGTGCAAGCGTACTTTGAAGATGAAAGTCTCTGCTTCTTTGAGCCAGGCGATCCCGACAGCTTAGCTGCCGCGATATGGGATCTGTATCAGCGCCCACATAAACGGCACACTTTGGTCGAGAACTCTCAGCGACTTTATGAGCAATATCAGTGGCAGAAGCAAAAGAAGGTATACCTCTCCGCTTACCAGTCATTTTTGGATTGAGGTCTAACTTTCCTGGTGGTTCGTTCCCATTAAGGAGCATATATGAGATCAGGCGTTCAGAAAACAAATCCCATCGCTGTTGCCATTAGAGGCAAGGGCTTTTCCAACTTCTTGCGCCGAAGTGTGAAAATCGCGCGGCACTATGGGCCAACGCCGGGGAAGATGAGCCGTGCGCTGGATCAATTCACCGAGCTACTGCATCGCTTTGCGTGCCCGGCGACCTTTCCCGTCACCTCCGTCACCTTACGTCGTCATCCGCAATGGATTCAACCGTACGTGGCGGAAGGTTTTGAGTTCGCCATTCACGGATATCGCCACGTCGATCACGCGCAACTTTCACTGGCAGAGCAACTGTCCGACCTGGCGCGAGCGCGCAAGCTATTTGAGGATCTCGGGATCAAGGCGCGGGGATTCCGCGGCCCGTATCTTCACGCCAATGCCGATACGCTGACCGCCGTGCGACGACAAAATTTGGCTTATGATAGCAGTCAGGGCCTGGCTTGGGATGTGCTGGATGGCCACGAGGGGCCGGCCTATCGCGACGGTCTGAAATTCTACGGCGCGCTCTCCGCCGAGACCTATCCATCCCTGCCTCTGCTGAAGGACGGCCTGGTTCGCATTCCCTACAGCCTTCCCGATGATGAGGCTCTGATCGAGCGCTTACCCTTTGAGTTGCCGCCCCAGATGAACGTCCCCTGGCTGGCGATCCTGAATCGGACGCACGCGCTGGGCGAACTATTCGTCCTGGGCCTGCATCCGGAGCGGATCGCGGCGTGTCTGGCGCCGCTCGAAGCGGTGTTGATCGAGGCGCGACAACGTATGCCGGTGGTGTGGATTGCCCGTCTGGACGA
>JAAAOZ010000038.1 GCA_009908585.1 Chloroflexota bacterium | reverse complement strand
GTTGCCCGAGGCGCCGGTGCTCCTGGTGGGGAGCGGGGCCTCGGAGGAGTACGTCGTCCTCACGGCGATGACCACGGGGCCCGATGCGGAGCGCAGCTATGCACTCGCCCATATCATCGACGCCCAGCGGCTGGAGCTCACCGCGCAGATACCCCTGGGCGCGGACACCGACGTCTGGGCGGTGCTCCCCCACGAGGGCCGCTTCTATCTACTGAACGCCGCCAGCGCCCGCTCGCCAGCGCAACCACGGCCCGACGTGCTCCTCCTCGATCCCACGGAACCGGCAGCCCTGACGGAAATCACGCTGCCCCTGGCCTCGCCCCTGTGGGGCCAGATCGTCGCCGGGACCTTGTACGCTTATCACCATCCGGGATGGAACACCACACAGCAGCAGTCCTGGCGGGGGATGAGCCACACCTCGCTGAGCGAGGGAACCGGGCGCCCATGGCGCCTACCCGACACCTTTGAGGCGGGCGCGCTGGCAGTGTGGGAGGGCGTCCCCTGCCTGAGCCATTGGGATTACTGGACTGCCACCACGGAACACGGTCTCTACTGCCTGAACGAGGAGGGCAAACTACAGCTGCGCCTGCCCGTGCCCGACGCCTCGGCGGTGCTCATCCCCTAGCCGGCGCGCTTCTGCTCACAGCCCCGTCGGGATCGAACCGCCAGGCGCTGACGAGGGCCCCGGCTACCACCACAGCGTCCTTTGTATCCCGTGTATTCCGTGTCTCCTGCGTGACTGCGGGGCCGCGCGCCAGCAGGCTGTGAGGTGCAACGCACTTTTGGGCTTGTTGTCAGGTGCATACTGCATGAGGCGTTGCTTTTTCTTCAGTTCAAGTGCGTTGCACCTTGGTCTGCTCATAGAACTAAACAGATACATTTTGGGAAATCGTTCGGTAAATCTCCCGAACTCTGCTAAAATAACACCATTGACTACCTGACTATTTGACTACCCAACTACCTGGGAGGCGTGGATATGAGCAAGACGAAATTCTACACGGGGCGCGGGGATCGAGGCGATACGGCGCGGCTGGCCGCGGAGGCGCGGGTGCTCAAGAGCGATCTGTTGATCGATGTGATTGGAACGATGGACGAGGCGACCAGTGCGATTGGGATGGCCCGCTCCCTGGCGCAGACGCCGGCGTTGAAGCAGCGACTTCCCGTGGTGCAGCGCCATCTCTACCGGTTGATGTCTCACCTTTCGGCGGAAGCGTCGGCGCGCGAGCAATACGCGGGCCTTGCTGAGGAGGATGTATCGTGGTTGGAAGACTTGATCGCTGATCTAGAGCGCGATCTGCCGCCGCTGGAGGGCTTTGTGCTGCCGGGGGATTCGGTGGCCGGCGCCGCGTGCCACGTCGCCCGGACCGTTGTGCGCCGGGCGGAGCGTCGCCTGGTAGCGCTGACGGACGTAGAATCGAATATTGGTGAGGCGAACCTGGCCTACGTCAACCGCCTCTCCTCGTTAATGTTCGTCGCGGCGCTGCAAGAGGATCAACGCGCGGGGGAATCATCGCGGCTGGCCGCTCACCAATCGGATCGGTAGAGAAAATTATTAGAAATTATTTGAGACTATTGACAAGCCTTCCCAATTTTTCTATAATAAAAGCACCAAGAAGTCTCAAGGCTGAAGAGAAATACAGAGAAGATAACTGAAAAAGAATCTGAAGTTGGTAAGTGGCGGACGTTAGAGATAACGAAAGCCATAAATCAGTCGAAAGATAGCAATATCGGGAAACTGATAAGCGGTCAGTTGATGGAAAACCAACTCACTGGGAACCAACGTAAGTGTCTCCCACGAAGTGGAAGTAAGTAAGTTATCGGAAACTGTACAGTACCGGAAAGTCTTGAGACTTCACCTCTTTTATAGAGACAGCGCCGGCAATTCCCACATCGCCGGCGCTGTTTCTATTCCCCAAGTTCGGGCCTCGTTGTTTTGCTGTCGATGTTGAAGTTATGGCGTCGATAGGCTGACCTCGTAGTCGAAGTAGACGGTGGTGGCGATGCCGCTTTCGATTAACTCCTGCGCTACCTGCTGCTCTTGCCCCGGCGGCACCTCCAGGCGGGTGATCTCTTCTGTGAAGTCCGGGAAGTCTGGGAACTCCGTGGATGTGATAAAGGGAGTGATGCTTTCGATCTGATAGGCGTGTTGTTGAGCGTGGAGACTTTTCCGGGCGGTGGTGTCGGTGAGGTGGACGATGAGACGGCCGGGGATGTAGCCCGCGTTGGGCGTCGTCGCGCGTGCGGAAGCGGTGGTCTCGGTCTCGACAGGCGTCGGATGGAGGGCGGGGGAGCGGTAGCTTTCGGAGATGATGGCGGCGCCGCTCAGGATGGCGGTGGCGACGTCGATGCGCCCGGCGCCGTAGATGGGGTCCCAGCCGGTGTCGCCTAAGTCTATGGCGGTCTCTTGCATCGCGGCGGCCACGTGATCGGGGGTGTAGTCGGGATATTGGGTCTGGAGGAGGGCGGCCAGGCCACTGACGAAGGGCGCGGCCATCGAAGTGCCGCTTTTGTAGCGGTATTGGTTATCCAAGTAGGTGCTGTAGATGCTGACGCCCGGCGCGGCTATGTCGATCTCGTTGCCGTGGTTGCTGAAGGAGGTGATGTCGTCGTTGGACGCGGTGGCGGCCACGGCGAGCAGGTAGGGGCAGTTGGCGGGGGCGACGTTGTGGACATCTTGCCCGTCGTTGCCGGCCGCCGCGATGATCACGACGCCGTGGTC
>JAAAOZ010000039.1 GCA_009908585.1 Chloroflexota bacterium | reverse complement strand
GCGCGGAATCCGCAGGTTGCGGGACAAGCCATAGCCCGAGATGCCGTAGATCACGCCGAAATTGATCGCCTTCGCCTGCCGCCGGATTTCCGGCGTCATGTCGTCCATCGCGACGTTGAACATCTCCGACGCTGTCAGCGCGTGGATGTCCTGCCCCCCCTGGAAGGCCTGCTTGAGCGTGTCGATCTGCGCGATATGGGCAAGGATGCGAAGTTCGATCTGGGAGTAGTCGAGCGCAACGAGGCGGTTGCCCTTCTCGGCGACGAAGGCCTCGCGGATGCGGCGGCCCTCCTCGGTGCGGATGGGGATGTTCTGCAAGTTGGGATTGCTCGAGGAGAGGCGTCCCGTCACGGTCCCGGTCTGATTGTACGAGGTGTGAATCCGCCCCGTCGTTGGATTGACCAGCTCCGCCAGCGCGTCGATGTAGGTCGATTTGAGCTTCGCCAGCTCGCGGTAATCTAACACCATCTCGACGAGGGGATGTTGCTTCTTCAGGCGCTCCAGCACCGAAGCGCGGGTGGTGTAGTAGCCGGATTTCGTCTTGGGCACGCCGCGCGTCGGCAGGCCCAGGCGGTCGAAGAGCACCTCGGAGAGCTGTTGCGTGGAGTTGATGTTGAATTGGGTCCCGGCCTGACGGTGAATCTCCTCTCGAATCTCCTTGAGCCGGCGGCGCAGTTCGCGGGAGAGCTTTTCCAATTGCTCGGTATCGATCTTCACGCCGTTGAGTTCCATATCGACCAAGACCGGCGCCAGCGGCATCTCTAGGTCGTGGAAGAGGGGGAGTAGTTGGTGCTCCTCCAACGCCGGTCGCAGCTTATCCGCCAATCGATGGGTGAGGTCCGCGTCGGCGGCGGCATAGGGCAGCACCTGCGCCACCGGCACCTGATCCATCGTCGTTTGCGATTTGCCCTTGCCAATGAGCTGGGTGATCTCGGTCATCTGGACGCCCAGGCGCTTCCAGGCCAGGTCTTTGAGGCCCAGGTTGCGAGAATCGGGCGTGATCAGCCACGCGGCGATCATCGTGTCGTAGAGCTTGCCTTTCACGGGTAGATTGTGGCGCGCTAGCACCTCCAGATCGTACTTGAGATTGTGGCCGCGTTTGTGGATGGTGGCGTTGGTGAGGAGGGGGCCTAGCTGCTCCCGGATGGTCGCCAGGGAGAGGGTGGGCGCGCCCGCCGGCGCTTGCACGGGCAGATACCACGCCTCCTCGGCTCGATCCGTGATCGCGATGCCGACCAGGTCGGCCTGGAGCGCGTCCGTGCTGGTGGTTTCGGTATCGACTGTGATGACCGAGGCCTTGCGAAGCTGGGCGACCAACGCGGCGAGCGCGTCCTCGGTATCGACGAGATGATAATCCGCGTCCGGGGCGGCGGGCGCTTCGTCCAGATCCTCGCCGAAGAGGGAGAGTTGTTCTTCATTAGATGAAGACGCAGGCGTCGACGGCCCGGCGCCGATGGGAATGCCCAGCGCGGGCAGGCGCTTCAGCAGCGAGCGAAATTCGAGCGTCTGCATCAGGCTCAGGACGGCCTCGTGATCGAAGCCTTTGCTGAGCCGGGCGGCCTCCAGATCCAGCTCGACGGGGGCGTCGAGCCGGATGCGACCCAGGTTCCGGCTGAGATAGGCGTCGTCGCGGCCCTTTTCCAGCGCGTTGCGGTAGCGCGTTGAATGCTCGTCCAAGTGGGCGTAGATTTTATCCAGCGTGCCATATTTCTTGAGCATCTTGGCGGCGCCTTTTTCGCCTACGCCATAGACGCCGGGGATGTTGTCGGAGCGATCCCCGATCAGCGCTTTGTGGTCGATGAGCTGATCCGGTCGCAGGCCGTCGTACTTTTGGCGGACTTTCTCCGGCGTGTAGTGCTTCGTGTCCGAAAATCGCCGCCCGGAGGTGAGCACGGTGATCTGTTCCGTCACCAGTTGGAGCGCGTCGCGGTCGCCCGTGACGATGACGACCTCCAGCCCGGCCTCGGCGGCCTGGCGCGAGAGCGTGCCCAAGAGATCGTCGGCCTCGTAGTCGTCTAATTCGACGCGGGGCAGGCCAAAGGCCGCGACGACCTCGCGGATGCGCTGCATCTGCTGGCGCATCTCGTCCGGCATCTTCTCGCGGTGGGCCTTGTAGTCGGGGTAGATCTCCTCGCGGAACGACGGCCCTTTATCGAAGGTGACGATGGTGTAGTCGGGTTGCTCCTCCTCCAACACCGAGAGCAGCATCGAGGTGAAGCCGTAGGTGGCGTTGGTCGGCTCCCCGCTGGCGGTCTTGATCGTATCGGGCAGCGCGTGATAGGCGCGGTAGGCGAGCGAATGTCCATCAATTAGAATCAGTTTCTCTCGAGACATACGTTCTCCTCCTCAAGTTAGTTGAAAGTTACACGTTGCGAGTCGAAGGTCAAAAGTCCCAAGCTCTTGGAAGTGCGAATGAATTCATTCATCGGGCCAAGGTGATTGCAATTTTTGCACTAGGGGGCCCTTAGTTGAAAGCGGGACGCGCGTCGTAGGTTCGAGCGCGCGTCCCGCTTGGATGGATTACCGCTAGTGTTTGGCGATGATGAGGCCCGACGGTGTCTGTTTCTCTCCGCTGGCGGGCGGTTGCTGCGGTTGTTGCGGCTGTTGTGGGCCAGGGGCCTGGGGCTGATGTGGGGATTGACCGGCGTCCTCCGGCGCGTAAGCTCGCGCTTTCGCTTGGATTTTACCAAGTCGGGCGGCATTCTCTTCCTCGCCTTCCTCCC
>JAAAOZ010000182.1 GCA_009908585.1 Chloroflexota bacterium | reverse complement strand
GATATAGCGCTGGGTCTTCTCCCAAAAAACATCCAAATCCCGGACATTGCCGAGCTTCCCACAGGTGCGTTTGGCCCCTTTGCGGATGGGCTTCATCCGCTTCATATCCAGATAGTCGTTAAAAACGCGAAAGGCAGCCCGCATGCGACGGGTGGTGACGCGCATATCGTGCAACTCTTCGATGTCCTCCCCTTCGCGGGTGCCCGACTCATGGTACAACATATGCTGGAAGTGAAACGAGAATGTCTTGCGCGCGGCCTCGGCCATCGTATCATCCGCCGATATGTTGGGATGCTCCGGTAATTCTTCGGGGATCAACTCAATCGCCGCTTCGGCGGCTCGTGCCTCTTCAGGATAGGGAATCAGGTCATTTTCCACATGCGCCGGCTTGAACCGTAGCTTCCTTTTAAACAACAACTGCCATAGGTCACTCTTTTCCTGCGCACGAGCGGCGTCAATAGCGGCATACGGCCCCGTCACTTCAATGTTGATCACCTTCTTCTGAGGCGTAATCTCCCCTAGCTTACTGCTTTGGGTCTGGGAATAATCCAATCCGTCCGCCACACGAACCAGGGCAGAAAGGGCCACTGCTTCCTCCTGCGCCGGTTGCGGCAGATCGTTGAAGGGGGCTTTGGAAGCTTTCTTGTCCAGCTTCTTGGACGTCATCTGCTTGCGATGTAAATAGGTGATCAGCGCCACCATCAGGCGCTCTTCCTCATTTAGCTCTTGGGGAGGGTGGGTCAGGAGAATGTCGCGCCCTACCTTGTGATGGCTGTCGGCTTCCGAGGCCAGACCAATGTTGTGCACCAGCGCGGCCGTCTCCAGGAGGGAACGACGTTCTGGCGGCAGGCCATGAAGGGGACCAAAAGGGTCAAACAGCGCCAATGCATGGTCAGCGACGGCGCGGGCGTGTGCCCGATCCACGATATAGCGCTTGAACAGCGCTTTAAGCGGCTGTGGTTCCGGCTGCGGTTCCGATGCGCCCCCCTGCTTCGGCTTCTGTGGCTCCTTGCCCGGCATCTCAGGCAGAATGACGGCGGAGGACTGATGAATTTCCTTTAAGACGCGGAGGGGAAAGGCCCCCAATCGCTTTTCTCGAAATCCCCTTTGCCAGCGACGAACCGTCCGCGCTGTCCGGTCAGTACGCTGCGCCGCCTCTTGTTGGGTGAGGCCCTCGTCCAGCAACAACAAGCCACGCGCTCGTCGCCCATACAGGTCATTTCGCTTAGCGATTTGAACACAGAGGGCGCGCTCTTGGGGCGTCAGGATGTTGCCGCTTGGCAAGTCTTCATCTAAGAAGGCCAACGCCTGCTGAAACTTCGCCCGCGATTCCGGCCGAAGATTCCACTCATCCTGCAAGTAGGTCACAATCGCCGCCATATCACTCGCGGTTCCCTGAGGAGCGATTTCAACCTCTAACTCGAAATGGCTATGAAACGTCTCCCCGATGATAATGTGCACATTGTCAAGACTCATCTCCGCTATCAACAATTCACCTTGACTCATACGTCGAAAGACTCGCGTTTGTTGGATATCAAAGAGGGGAACCAGGGGAGATTCACCAATCAATTGCAACACAATGTCACGGACAGGACTCTCCGGCCATTTGGCAGGGGGCTGATAGGCAGGCAGCCCAACCTCCAACTCCTTACGACGATGGATCGGGCCTTCGGCTCTGCCTAACCCTTTGAGGTTGATGATGACCTCCGATTCCGTCTCCCTTTGGCGACAAGCATAACCGCTCGCCAGGATCAGCCGCTCTTCCGTGTCCATATACGTGTCATTGACTTGTTGAACTTGGTGAGCCGAAAGCGCGAAGCCAGCGATATGATCAACCGCTTGTAACTTTTGGAATGCTGCCACATCTTCCACAGCAAACTTCGCCTCAATCTCCATATCCTTCTTCTCTCCCCCACAACTTGACCTTAATCATTTGTTAACATCAATGGGTCTTTTGGATTTTGCCGGGCAACCCCCTCTGTATCCCTAAAAGTAGCCAAGAATTGCGTGTTTGTGGGGATTACAGACCTTTTTCGCGTCGTTACTGGATTGTGGGTGGGGATAACACAATTGCATCCGGCGAATTCCTGAAGAGCCACATCAATTAACACAACTTTAATGTTTCAAGATTATTATACTTTATCCTGCTTGGGATTCCAAGTGAACTTTTGGGAAATCGAGGCAAATTTGAGGCATTTCAGGGGATAGATAAGAGACATCCTACAGATACGATCCAATCCACATCACGTTCACTCCCTGCAAGGCGCCTGCTTCTGATCCGCCGCAGCGACGCCATGGACTTTGTCGAAGCGCTCCTCCAGTCGCGCCAGGCTCCAGTTGATCACCAGCGCCAGCGCCGAGACCGAGATCGCGCCGGCCCAGATCTTGTCGTAGCGCCCGGATTGCGTCACGCCCTCGAAGAGGATCGTGCCCAGCCCGCCGGCCCCGAACTTGGCCCCGACCGCCGTCACGGCTACGGCGACCACCGCCGCGATCCGCACACCGGCCAGCATCACGGGCAAGGCCAACGGCAGTTGCACGCGCCACCAGATCTGCGCCGGACTCATCCCCATGCCGCGCGCGGCCTCCAACACCACCGCGTCGACGGCCTGCAATCCCGCCGTGAAGTTGCGCACCAACATCACCTGCGTGTAGATGATCAGCGCCACGATGACCGAGGTCGCGTTCATCCCAAAGACTGGGATCAGCAAAATGATCAGGGCG
>JAAAOZ010000116.1 GCA_009908585.1 Chloroflexota bacterium | reverse complement strand
GGTGTGTGTGCCGGCGGTGAGATCGACCGATTGCGTGCGGGTACCGCACATCGGACGCCAACTATCGATGAGCAATTGGTCATCCACGTACAAGCGCAGGCCATCATCTGAATAGGTGGTGAAGCGATAACGCCCCGCCTCGAAGGTGAAGTCGCCCGTCCAGCGCACAGCGAAGTTGTTGGTCGGCAAGGCGTCATCCGGCGCCCGCCAGCCCCAGGTGAAATCGATGGCTTCATCGGTGCGCACAAGCGCTGGCTCTCCCTCCAACGCTCTGCTGGCGAAATATTCACCGCGCCAAGGACCAGGGCCGTCGGCCGGTTTCAGCGGCGGATCGGCCGGCGATGATGGAGGCGCGGGCGTGGACGTGGGCGCCGGAGCGGCGGGCGCGGCATCGAAGCCATAGGTCGGCGAGGGCGCCATCGCATCGGCGGCCTCGCGCGTCGCGGCGTAATCCCACCAGAATTGGATGCGGGCGGAGCCGGCGCCCTCGAAGTACTCGACCTTGAGCTGATGCGGTCCTTCCAGGTAGTGCCAGCCGTGATAGTGCCAGACGAAATCCTGCGGCTCCCATTTATTGATGCGCAGATCGGTTTGATCGAGCCAGAGGCGCACGCCGTCATCGGCCCGGACGTTGAAGCGATAGTAGCCGGGTTTGAAATCGAAGGTGCGCGTCCATACGGCGGAGAAATTGTCGCTATCGATCCAGGTAGCGGGCGATCCCTCGCCCCAATCAAAGTTGATCTCCGCGTCGTCGCGGACTAAGGCCGGACCGCCGCGCAGATGTTTGTTATCGTAATAGCGTCCCTGCCAACCCGAAAATTGATCAATGCGATTCCACCAGGCGTGCGCGCTGGCCTCGCCGCCCTCCTCGAAATATTCCACGATGACGGCATGCTGGCCAGCGGCTAAGGTAATATCGCCGTAGTGGGTGTTGGGCAGCTTCTGCTTCTGCCAAGCATCGACCACCTTGTGGCCATCGACGTAAATGCGCATGCCATCGTCGCTGCTGGTGTAGAAGCGATACGTCCCCGCCTCAAAGCCCATCACTCTGGCCCAATGGACGGAAAAATCGTCCGCCGGGACCTCTGGGGCGGGGCTGTCATAGCCCCAATCGAAGTCGATGGCTACATCTTGGCGCGTCAGCACCGGATTGCCGGAGAAGTTGGTGTTAGGATAATAATCCGCCTGCCAGACGGCGCCACTTTCTAGCTTCCGCCAACTCACCTGCAACGTGGCTGCGCCGGTGCGCTCATAGTATTCGATGCGCACGCGATGCACGCCGCTGGGAACTTGATAATCGACGGAGTGCCACGTCGCTTGACCATCGTGCCACGCATCGATGACCAGCGCGTCGCTGACCCACACGCGAATGCCATCATCCGAGCGGTAGGAGAAGCGATAGGTGCCGCTGCCGAACCACTCATCGCGTGTCAAGCGCGCGGAGAAGTTATCCGCTGGAATCCCCTCGCTGGGACTGCCGGTTCCCCACTCAAAGTGCGCAGTGCTCTCGTAGCGCGTGAGCGCTGGCCCGCCCTGCAAGCTAGGATTGGAGAAATACTCAGCATACCACGCGGCGTCCTCAGCATTCCTCGCTGCCTCTACACCGATGGGCGAAATCACCCCGCCCACAAATGCGCTCACGAGCGCCATCATCACAAAGACTTGCAACCCAAAACGCTTTTTCATTTTTTTTACCTCCCTTACCTCTGAGTAGATCAAGGTGCAACGAACTTGGATTTAAGTACCCGTTACTCCTGATGCAATATATGCCTGGTGATAGGGCTGTTCCAAGAAAATAAGTCTCCCAAAAGCGGGGAGTTTTCCGCCTGTGGCCCTCCTTGGCCCTAAGGCCCAATGGCCGAGGGAAGGCCCCATGGCCATGGGAGGAAAAAGCATCAGGTTTGGGAGGTTTTAATTTCTGGAACTACCTAAGCCCAAAAGTGCGTTGCACCTCAGTGATAGAGTTTATGTTTTCAGGAGCTTTCCTCCTCTTATGTGTCACTCAATCTCCACGATCACACCGATCTCGGCCCAGTTGTAGAGCGTCTCTGCCTCTGGGATGCCCAAGATGATGCAGCCGAACGAGGCTGGGCGGCCCAGCGATCCCTCCCACAGCCGTTGCCCGTTGGCCAGGAAGGGAAGTTCGTGGATGCCATTGTAGACGGTGCCGCCAGCCGGGTAGATTGCCATAAAATAGGGCATCCATAAATCCCATTGGCTGGCGTACGCCTCCTCCTTCTTATTGAGGATCTGAAAGACGCCGCGATGGGTGGGCGAATCCGGGAGGCCGGTGGAGACGATCCAGTCGTGGATCTGGGTGTTGTCCTCGTAGACGTACATCCGCTGTTCGTCCAAATTGATGACGATCTTCTTACCCAACACCGGCATGTAAGGCGTCAGCACGTCCTGGGAGGGAATCGTGATCACTTGACCGACGCTCAAGCGGTCGATGTCGATGTCTGAGTTGGCCTCCGCCACCAGCCCGGGTGGCATGCCGAATTTAGCCGACAAGCTGGTGAGCGTGTCGCCCGCCTGTACCTTGTAGGTGCGCACTGGATGCGTCAGATAGAGTTGCACACTGCCGCCCCCCGCGTCGAAGGCCTGCAAGATTTTCTCCGCTGCCTCATCGAAGCGAACGCCTCGCCCCTCGCCCATACTCTTCGCCATGTGCGTGAGCGTATCGCGGATGGCATAGAGATTCGCATCGACCATCAGCTCCTCCTCTGGCCCGGGG
>JAAAOZ010000113.1 GCA_009908585.1 Chloroflexota bacterium | reverse complement strand
CCTCTCGAAGGGACTTCCGTAGGTCAGTAGACCTACGGGTCTACGATAGTCGCTGACAGAGTGTAAACCTAATTATCCTGGAAAATGAACCACCCCGGAATGGGGGGCCAAAACTGCATCTTAGGCCTGATACAATTTGCCAGTCTATGGTATTTATGGTAGAATATACAACGTAGAATAATAAAGGAGGAAGTGGCGTGTGGCTACACGGTTGGTGATTTTAGGGCTGTTGCGCGAGCAATCTTTGCACGGCTACGAGATTAAACAGATCATTGAGGAGCACATGGGCGATTGGACCAACATCGCTTTTGGATCCATCTACTACGCCCTGGGGAAATTAGAGGAGGAGGGCTTTGTCGAGCGGGTTGCCACGGAGCAGGAGGGCAATCGCCCCTCGCGCAATATCTACCAAATCACAGAGCACGGCCAGATCGAGTTTCTGCGTCGGTTGCGGGAATTGTGGCGTGTGCCGCAGCGTCAGTACTTCGATTTTGACCTCGCCCTCTTTTTTATCGAGGCATTGCCCCGCGAGGAAATGCTCTCGTATCTGCGCGGGCGCGTCGCGGGGCTGGAAGCGACCCTCGCTCACCTGGATGCGCATCAGGCCGATCAGGACGCGCTGCCGGAGGTGCCGCCCATCGCCAACGCGATCTTTGAGCACTCACGATGTCATATCGAGGCGGAATTGGCGTGGACGCAGGATTTGCTCAGCAAGGTGGAACAAGGGCTTTATCCGTAAAGCCCTGTTTTTTTGTGTTGATATACAACTTTGTATATTTTATCTAAATTAAGGAGAAGATACGATGCCTCAATTGGTCAAAGGTGGAAAATGGGTTTTCGGATGGGCGGTGGCGGGTGAAGATGGTTCGCTTCCTATTCCGCCGGCAGCGTGGGCGGAGTACGGATTTCGGATTGGGGATACCGCCATTTTCGTCCGAGGCAGCGCGCATTCGGGCGGATTCAGCCTCAGCACGCCAACCCGGTGGCCCGCGACTTTCGCCGCGTGGGAGGGAAATCCGCGCGTATTGGGCACGGGCACGCTGACCGCGTCGCACAGAGCGGTGATGCCGCCGGGAGTCGGCGTGAAGCCGGGCGACCGCCTGCTCGTGATTCGAGGCAGCGCGGTGGGATTGGGCTTCGCAGCGCGGGGGCGTATCTGTGCGGCGGCGCGGGAACATCCAGAACTCGAGGTCTTTCGACCGTCGTAGCAAAGATCGGGATGATACATTCAAGGAGAGGATGATGCAGAAGCAAATCGATGCTTTCGTTCGTTTCGCAGCTGTTGCTGGGCTTGTAGCCGGTGTCGGCGATTTTCTGGTCACGTTGATACTGGGATTCTTCTATCCCAACTACAGTCATCTGCGGTTCGTGATGAGCGAACTGGGCACGGCAAAAAGCCCGGTCGCCTTGTGGGTCAATGCGTGGTGGATGATCTTCGGTATCCTTTTTATCCTATTCGCCATCGGCTTCTGGCGACACTTTAAAGCACATCAGTTAGCAGCCGCCATCATCGCGCTGTTGATCGTGCTCTTCGGGTTGGGCGCGGGTATTGGCGGTGGTGTATTTCCGATGGCGTCGGGCGGGTTGGAGACCACGCTCGCCGGAAAGCTACACGGCATTTTTGCTGGAATTGGATTTATGGCCCTCGCCTTCGTGCCGCTGGCGGCGCTGGGGATCTTTTCACGTCCGCGCGCACCACGGCTGTATTGGATCTCGATGGGGGTTTTTATCTCGGGCCTGGTTTTCTTGGGATGGTTCATCGCTGCGGAGGATGCTGTTGGTAGCAATGGTCCGCTGGCTTACACTGGATTCTGGCAGCGGCTCTTTTTGCTGAATCATTACGGTTACCTGAGTCTATTCGCGGCCAAGATGTTGGATCATTAGAGGAAGAGGGGGAGATATGCTACAGCAACAGATCAAGGGGATGGTCCACATCGCCCTGCAACTTTCGGATTTGGATGAAGGTTTGAGATTTTTCAGCGAGTGGTTAGGCTTCAAAGTGAAGTTCGAGGTGGATTTTGAGGATCATCGGATTGTGATGTTGAACGCGGGCCGGATCGAGTTGGAGATGTGGCAAGCCGACGTTGAGACATCACGCGGTGAAACGGGCTGTGGCGTTCATCACCTCGCCATTGAGGTCAAGGATCTGGATGTGGCGATGGCGGAGGTGAGATCGCTTGATGTCCCGGTGCTGGCCGACATCTACGAGCCGACGCGGGGCATTCGCGAAGCTATCGTCCAGGGGCCGGATGGCATCCGTGTGCAACTTGTGGAGCAGAATGTGCCGCTGCTTATCTGGCGCGCGGTCACGGGAGATTTCGAGGGGTAGGCGGCTTGACCACGAGGGTGCTCGTGATATAGTTTTTATGGAGTGACACCTTATTTTTAGCAGCGAAAAGGAGCTAGACGATGAAACAACTAGAGTGGATGGAACGGCTCAGTATTCCGGGAACGTCCAAGATGATTCTTTTGGTGATGGATGGGGTGGGCGGTTTGCCCGGCCCGGAGGGACTGACGGCGTTGGAGGCGGCGAAGACGCCAAATTTTGACGAGTTGGCGAAGAAATCGATTCTTGGGTTGTCCACGCCGGTGCGACTTGGGATCACGCCCGGCAGCGGCCCAGGCCACATGGCGCTATTCGGCTACGACCCGCTGCGCTGGCGCATCGGCCGCGGCGTGCTCTCGGCGCTGGGCATCGACTTCCCGCTAGAGCCGCGGGACCTCGCCGCCCGCGTC
>JAAAOZ010000491.1 GCA_009908585.1 Chloroflexota bacterium | reverse complement strand
ACAGATCACCCCTCCTCCTCTCCATTGAACGGAGAGGAGGAGGGGTTGGGGGTGGTGGAGAGGCTGTATTGTGAAACCATCAGTCAAGTTTAACCACTATCTAATTCGGTAATAGGCACGGCGGTTCCCACGGCCATTGGGCCGTTGGGTCAAAGAGAAACCGCGTGCCACCGGGCGTACTACGCCTAGGCGAAGCCGCCCTTCGGCGGCTAGGGCGGCTTGAAATTGACTGAGTAAGTGCGAATTCAAGGTCCAAAACAAGCGTTTGACCGGTGAATTCGTAAAGAACAGGGGATAAAAAGTGGTCAGAGAGTCGGCGAAGGCCGACTTCGTGCAGGCGTAGCTTGCTACGCCCCGTTGCCCGCGACTTTAGTCGCCGGGCTTTTTCTCTCCTATTACCGAATTATTTTCTTAATCTTCATAATTCATCGTCTGATACCCAAAATCCGTTGGAAACGGGTTATTTGTGGATCGATTTGGAGTAATATCATCGCCCAGACCTGTCAGGTCTAAGGTAGTTCCAGAAATTAAAATCTCCCAAACCTGATACTTTTTTCTCAGGAAACTGGTCGTTTTTGGAAGTTTATTTACTTAGAACGGTCTAAGCCAAGCACCTCCATTCGTTGCCGCCACTTCAGTTATTGGGCCTTTCAATCCTCGACGAGGGACGCGGCAGGATACTTTCCGAATCCTTACTAAGAATCCCCCAAACCTTAGTAAGGTTTATATCATTTCTTAGTAAGGTTTGTCTCAAACCTTACTAAGGTTCTAGCAAAACCTTAGTAAGCTTCTGTTATAACCTTACTAAGGAATTTCACATCCTTACTAAGGTTTCCCGCACTCCCTGCCTGGTTCCTGGCCCAAACAGGGAGCGCATCGATCCATCTGGCGCTTCAAGAGACCTTATTATCCCCCCATAAAATATCCCCTTTGGGGCACGACGTATCCCCCATCTAGGGGGATAATGAGATCACAGCGCTGAGATACGCTTAGTTTCGAGCCGACACAGATTGACGGAAAAAGGAGAACTATGCATCCAACAAGACAAATTGAAAGCAATACACTTCCTCTGGAAGATTCGCGATCGTTCTTGTGGCTGATCTTGGCCGGCGGGCTGCTGGCATTTGCCAACGGCGCCACGCTGATTCCCATCGCCGCGTGGCTGGGGTCGCTCTTTATGGTGCGTTTCCTGCGCACGCGCAAACCGCTGCCCGGCTTGGCGATGGGCTACCTCGTCAACGCGGCGGCGTTCTACGTCCAGTGGCGCAGCGCATTCCTCGACGCGGGCAAGATGTTCGGTCTCTACGCGGCAGCCTTCGGTCTCATCGTCTACCTGCCCTACGTCGTAGATCGGCTGCTCCGCCCGCGCATTGGAGGCTTCACCTCCAGTCTGATCTTGCCCCTGGCCTGGGTGGCGACGGAGTACGCGCTGCACATCGTCCTGCCGCTGGGTACATTCTTCTCCATGGCCTACACCCAGCACATGGCCTTGCCGCTCTTGCAGATGATGAGCGTGACGGGGATGTGGGGCGTCACCTTCCTGGTGCTGTGGTTCGCCGGGATCGTCAACTACGCTTGGGAAGGCGGCCTGGATCGTCCCCGCGTGCGGTGGGGCCTCTTTGCCTATGGCCTCGTCCTGATGATGGTTCTCTTCCTCGGCGGATTACGGCTGATGCTGGCGCCATCCCCGACGGAGACCGTCCAGGTCGCCGTACTGACTACCAACATCGATGAAGAGGTGATTCCCGACGAGAGCCATCCGCTTCACCAGCGACTGATGGACGGCGCCTTGACGGCTGAGGATCGCCGCGACCTGATGGAGACGATGGCGGCGATCAACGACGATTTGCTGGCGCGAACCCGGCGTCAGGCGCGGGCCGGCAGCCGGATTGTCACCTGGACGGAGTATAACGCCCACGTCTTCAAGGCGGAAGAGGCCGACTTCCTGGCTCGCTGTAGGGCCGTGGCGCGAGAGGAGGGGATCTACCTCGTCTTCCCGTTGATCACCATCCAGACGGATCCAGACCTGCGCCCGGAGCGCAATCTCCTGGTGGAGAACAAATCGGTGATGATCACCCCGGAGGGCGAGATTGCCTACGAGTATATGAAGGCCAATTTGCTGATCGGCTGGGAGATGGAGCACGCAGTTCAGGGTGAGCGGGCCATTCCAAGCGTTGAAACGCCCTACGGCACACTCGCCAGCGTCATCTGCTTGGATATG
Source organism: Chloroflexota bacterium (assembly GCA_009908585.1). Taxonomy (GTDB): domain Bacteria; phylum Chloroflexota; class Anaerolineae; order B4-G1; family SLSP01; genus JAAAOZ01. The sequence goes on along the minus strand of JAAAOZ010000491.1, from coordinate 518 downwards.
GACTTTCCCAACTTTATGCGCCAAGCGGGGCAACAGGGCGTGGACATTGTGCTGAGCGGCGCCATCGATGGTACGCCATCGTCGCAGGGCAATCCCATGCACGCCATCATGGCCTCGTACCGTGCCATCGAGAGCGGGTTCTCCCTGGCGCGAGGTGGCGCCTACGCGCAAAACCTCGCCGTCGATTATCTGGGCCGCGTCCAGGGGCGCAGCGATTACTACGCCGCCGAGAATCGCACCGCCGTGGCGCATCTGCCCGTTGCAGGCGCGCGCACCGTCTACACATGGGGGGGCGACATCTTCCCCTGGCTCTGTATGGCGGGGCTGGCAGCGATGATCGGCTATGCCCTCTATACTATTCGCAACAAATGAACCGTAACAAAAATCTATTGGAGGATATAATGAAAAAGCAAACGCAATCCTATCTCTGGTTGATCCTGGGGAGTTTCCTGCTGATTTTCACTGGCTGGCGGTGGAACGCGCCCTTCGCCGTCTGGCTGGCCCCGGTCTTTTTGATG
>JAAAOZ010000180.1 GCA_009908585.1 Chloroflexota bacterium | reverse complement strand
CAGATGACATCATTGGTTATCTCTACCTGGGCTGGGAGAAGGCGGCGCATTCGAGCGTGGCGCCTCGAAGCGCTGCGGAGACCTTCTTGACCAGCCTCGGCAGCGCGCTGGCCGCCGATATCGATCGTGCTTTGCGCTTTAAGGAATCTCAGCAACGGCAGCGCAATCTAGAGCGCATGAACACGATGATGTCCACCCTCAACGAGACGTACACGCTCCTGAAGATTCTCGATATTGGGTTGGAGCAGGCGCTGCTTATCGCTGAGATGGATAGAGGAGCCATTTATCTCTGGGACGATCGCGAGCAATGCTTGACGTTGCGCGCACATCACGATTTCCGCGCGGAAGGTGGCGAACCTCCGGAGGTGGTTAGTGGTCAGGAGAGCCTGATCGGGGAGGCATTCGCCGTGCGCGAAGTGCGGGTCGATCGCGCCTGTGCCTTGGAGCCAGAGCAGGATCACGCGCACGTTTGCCTGCCCCTCATTGCGAACGATCAGGCGGTCGGCGTGATGAGCCTGCAAGCAGGATACTGTTGCGCCCTCACGCCGGTGACGAGCCAGTTTTTGCGCACGATCACCTATCAATTAGCGCTCGCCGTGCAGCGGGGGCAACTAACCTCCCAGATGCATGATCAGGTCGAGACATTACACTACCTCTATCAGATGAGCGCGGCGTTTGTCTCTCAGGTAAGCACGCCGAACGTGATCTTCATTCTGCTACGGATGCTCACCGATGTGGTGGAGGGCGTCTTAGCTGCCGGTTTCTATCGCTATGAGGAGGTGTGGCTGCGCACGCGTGTGTACGTGCCGCCGATGGCCTCACCGCAGTTGCGCGCTCGCTGGCATGCGGGGCAGTCCTGGCCTGGCGAATCTGTCCTGCTCGATGCCTGTTGGCAAGGAAGGCAGTCGGTGCGGGTTGGACAATCTCCCGCATCGACGCCGGCGCTGGAGGTGGAAATTAAGGCGCTGGGCGCCGAGGAGATGATTTATCTCCCGCTCTCCTTGCCGAATCAAGAGGCGTTTGGCGTCGTGGGGGCGCTCCTCGATGCTTCTCGTTCGTTGAAGAGCCACGAGTTGATTTTGACCAGCGCCATCATTCAACAGGCGTCGGCGGCCCTATCCCGCGCCCAACTCTACGAGGCCAGTCGCGAGAGCGAGATCCAGATGCAGGCGATCCTGGAATCCTCCGCCGATGGTCTCTTCTTGGTGGGGAATGATCTTAGCATTCGTTACATTAACAGCCAGGCGCAGCGCCTGCTCGCGATCGGTGATGTCCACGCCGATTGGGAGGGGCATTCGCTGCCGGAGCTGATCGCGGCGGTGCGGCACACCTCGCGCGGGTTGGCCGATTACATGGTGGAACTCACGCGCAATATTTGGGAGATGCCCTCTGAAGCGCGACCGAACTTCAAGACTCAGCAGAATCGGATTCTCAAGTTGCAGCATTGGGCCGTCGATGCGGAGCATGAGCAATGCCAGGGCGCACTTTTCGTCCTCCGCGATGTGACGGAGCAGCAGGCGTTGGAGCGAATGCGCGATGATATCCTACATATGCTTGTCCACGATATGCGAAATCCGCTCTCCGTGCTCAAGAACGCGCTCGAATGTCTCCGCGATCCCCAGATGCGCGATTCGAGCGAGGAAGTGATCGAGATCGCGACCGGCAACGCGGATCGGCTGTTGAATCTGGTCAACCAGATTCTGGAGATCGGTAAGTTGGAGGCGGATCGCTTCGAATTGCGATATGACGCCCTAATTTTGTCCGATCACGTTCGGCGTTTGCTCTCGAGATTTGCCTTCCCCAATCAAGGCCGTCTCAAGGTGGCGGTGGACATTCCTCAGACGTTGCAGCCTCTCTGGGGGGATGACACGGTCATCGTGCGCATCTTCGAGAACCTCCTCAACAACGCTCTCAAATTTATCCCCGAGAAGGAGGGGCGCATTTGTATCACAGCCCGCGAGAAGGGCGCGTGGGTGGAGGTGGTGGTCTTCAACAACGGCCCGCCCATCGAGCCGGAGACCTACTCACGGCTCTTCCAGAAATTTTCCCCCGGCTCTTCCGAGAAGCGCGGCTACGGCCTGGGATTGGCCTTCTGTCGCCTCGCGGTGGAGGCGCACGGCGGCAAAATTTGGGCGGAGAATCTGGAGGACGGCGTCGCGTTTTTCTTCACGCTTCCTACGGTTGACGCGGCGGATTTGTAGGGTTCGGGGAGAACAATTGGCATAGGAAAGCCCCCGCCGTTGCATCTGGCGGGGGCTTGATTTTTTACTCTTGCGAAGGTTATGGAAACTTGCTCGAAAGTGTCTTCTCCGACAGGCCAGAAGGATTCTGGCTGGGAGGTAACCCTGGGACCTTCGCAAGGATGATTTTGTTACAATCTAGGGAACCGTCGCAAAACCTCGACTTGGACGGGCAACTGCGTGCGATCTCCCATCTCCAACTCGGCGCGGGATTTCGGCTCGCGGCGCGGCGTGACCAGCACCCAGAGCGGTGTGCCCTGCGTCTGATACTTCTCCTTGACGTAGGCTTGCCCCACCAAGGTGCCCTCGGTATCCAATGCGCAACTGGTCACGCGCCCGATCACCTTGCCCCGCTCGTCCACCACGGGGTCCTTCGGTTGGGGCATCGGCAGTCCTTTCTCGGAGACGCCAAAGCGCACCACCTCGGCCTTCCGCTTGGCCTCGCGCGCGATGAAGGCCTCGCGGCCCACGAAGAACGGCTTGTAGATCTTGACGTAATT
>JAAAOZ010000331.1 GCA_009908585.1 Chloroflexota bacterium | reverse complement strand
CCCTCCGTCGACACGACGACCCCGCCACTCCTACAGGTCGACGCAATGAGCGGTGTCGCGATGCTGCAGCGCCTCGCCGAGCTGATGGGACAGCATCCTCCTCAGGTGATCGACCAGCCAATTCTCACACAAATGCGGCTTGAACTCGGCCTCGTGCCCGGCCAGGAGTTCGATCCCGGCGCGTCCATCGACCTCCCCGACCCGACGCAAGAGGGCGGCGTGCTCTCGATCCAGACGCGCGCGTCCCAGATCCGCACGCCCAACGGGCGCCTCATCGGCACGGCGATTGTGCTGCGCGACGTCACCGCCCTCAAGGCCATCGAGCGGATGAAGGCGCGCTTTATGGCCGGCGTCACCCACGAGTTGAAGACGCCGTTAGCGGTGATCAAGATGCACATCAAAAATTTGGCCCACTACTACAAGCGCCTCTCCTCCCACCGGCGCGAGAAGCTTCTAAGCTCCGCGCAGAAGCAGGTCGATCTACTGGAGGAACTGATCGAGAACATCTTAGAACTTTCGCGCTTGGATGCCGGCGAAGCGCAGTTGGAGATGTCCAAGCTGAATCTTGTCCCGCTGGTCGAGCAAATCATCACCGAGATGAATACCTTGGCGACCTCGAAGGATGTGACGTTGCAATGGCAGAAGCCCTCAGCAGCGAAAAGCGCGCTCGTGCGAGCGGATGACAAGCAGATGGCGTGTGTGGTTCGCAACTTGGTGGACAACGCCATCAAATACACGCCAGAGAGCGGCAACATCAAGGTGACAATCATCTCAGAGAACGAGGGAAACAAGCCGTGGGCGGGCGTGCGCGTCAAAGACACCGGGATAGGCATCCCGTCGGAGGCCCAAGCGCGCATCTTTGAGCGCTTCTACCGCGTCGATCCCTCGCACACGGTGCCGGGCACAGGGTTAGGGCTTTCCATCGTCAAGGAAATCGTCACAGCGCACGGCGGGACCATCACCTTAGAAAGTGAGTCGGGCAAAGGGAGCACCTTCGAGATACGCCTACCCGGCTTGCCGGCCTGATCAAAACAAGTCCCGCCACGACTGTATCAAACTTTATTATTCAGGAGGAGGCGCAACCGATGGGAGAAACTATTTTAGTCGTCGATGACAATCAAGAAATGGTCGAGGGCCTAAAGCTCACCTTGGAAATGGAAGGATTTCAGGTTCTCACCGCCGGTTCGGGGAGTGAAGCGCTGGAGGTTTTAGAGCATAACACGCCGAATTTGATCCTGGCCGATATTATGATGCCCAATTTGGATGGATACGAGCTTTACGTGCGCATTCGTCATAACCCCGCGTGGGTCCAAATTCCCTTCGTCTTTCTCACGGCTAAGACTAGCAAGGAGGACATTCGCAAAGGCTCGGAGATCGGCGCAGATGCGTACATCACCAAACCCTTTGATCCACAAGATGTGGTAGCGACCATTCGGGGGAGACTCAAGCGGGTCGCAGAACTCTCCGAGCGCCCCACGCCCCTCACGTCCATGGACGCGACAGACCATCTCATCCAGGCTTGGCAGGGGAAGATTGGGCCACTGCCTGTCCCGGTGATGGCGCTGCTTCTCGTTGCGCTCTTAATCTTGCTGCTGCTTCTTCTCTAAAATGTAAGGGGATGATGGGCAAAAGACGTTCTGGGGCCTCGAGAGCGATGTTCCCCGTCGATCTGCTTCGTATTCCTGATGGCAACGCAATCGGGGCGCGAATTAGTATCTCGCGCCCCGGTTTTTCTTTCTAAAATCGCTGGTTTTGGGGAGACTTATTTTCTTGGAACGGCCTAACTCCCCCGCCAACACAGCCACAGGCAATTCGACTAGCCCTTGATCTGCCTATAAATCATCAAGCGTGCGCTCCAGATAGGGCAACAGAGCGTGCGCCTTACCGGCCCCGACGGCCACACACGCCATCGGCGCATCCGCGACATAGACCGGCACGCCCGTCTCCTCCGTCAGCAGTTGATCTAAGTTGCGCAACAAAGAGCCGCCGCCCAACATCGTCATCCCCCGGTCGATGATATCCGAGGCTAATTCCGGCGGCGTGCGCTCCAGCACCGATTTGACCATGTTAATAACGACCGCAATCGGCTCTTCCAACGCCTCGACGATGTCATCTGTCGTAATCTCGATGCTGCGCGGCAGGCCCGTCACCTGATCGCGGCCTTGAATCTCCAAGCGCAGCGGCTCCTCCAGCGGCATTGCAGCCCCCACGCGGATCTTCGCCTCCTCCGCACTGGGCTGCCCCAGCATCAGGTTGTACTTGCGCCGGACGTAGGCCGAGATCGCGTCATCCATTCGCACCCCGCCAACGCGGACGGCCGCCGAGGTGACCACGCCGTAGACCGAGAGCACCGCCGCCTCGCTGGCGCCGCCGCCCAGATCGACGACCATGTGGCCGCCGGGCGTGTGGATGGGCAGCCCGGCGCCAATCGCGCCGGCCAGCGGCTCCGGTATGAGCTTCGCATTGCGGGCGCCCGCCTCCAGCGCCGCCTTCTTCACGGCCCGCCGCTCCACCTGTGTCACGCCAAAGGGTACGGTGAGCACGAGCCGGGGCTTGAAAAGGCGCACCTTGCCGATGGAGCGGTTGATGAAGTGAAACAACATCTCCCGCGTCACGCGATAATCGGCAATCACGCCATCGCGCAACGGACGGCGCACCTGGATCGTCTCCGGCGAGCGCCCCATCATCGCCTGGGCCTTCTCGCCGACCTCCAAGACCTTGCCCGTCTTGATCTCCTGCGCCAC
>JAAAOZ010000194.1 GCA_009908585.1 Chloroflexota bacterium | reverse complement strand
CTCCTACCATCAGACGATCAAAGAGCGCCGCCGCCCGTTGGGCAATATCAACATGGCCATAGTGAATGGGATCAAAAGAACCAGGATAGAGAGCCAGCGCCCGACAATCGGTCAACTCACATCTCCCTCCAGCGCCTCCTCCGTCCAGAAACGGGCGACGCGCTGCCCCAGTAAGCGATGCTCCGGCCGCGAGAGGACGGGATCATCATCCAGAAGTTTCTCCGCTACCCGCCGAACGGTGTGTAAGAGGCGCGTATCGGCCCAAGTAGCCATCGGCAACTCCGGGAAACCGCTCTGGCGCGTGCCCAAAAACTCGCCCGGCCCACGCATCTCTAAATCCTTCTCCGCCAGCTCGAACCCATCGTTGGTGGATTCGACCGCCTGGAGCCGCTCATTCGCCGCGTCAGACGCGCTCTCGGCCAGCAGCAGGGCGTAGGATTGATGCGCGCCCCGGCCCACGCGCCCCCGGAACTGGTGAAGTTGCGCCAGGCCGAAGCGATCCGCGCCATCCACCAGCATCACCGAGGCGTTCGGCACATCGATGCCCACCTCGACCACCGAGGTGGCGACCAGAATATCGATCTCGCCCTGGGCGAACTTCGACATCATGGCCTCCTTCTCATCGCCCGACATCCGCCCGTGCAGCAGGCCTAAGCGCAGATCGGGGAAGATATCGCGCTGCAAACGCTCATATTCGTCCACCGCCGCCCGGGCATCGACCTTGTCCGAGGCCTCGACCAGCGGGTAGATGATGAAGGCCTGTCGGCCATCCTCGATCTGGCTGCGGATGAACACGTAGGCGCGCTCCCGCTCGCGGGGATAGAGCACGCGGGTCTTGATGGGCTGCCGACCCGGCGGCATCTCATCCAACACCGAGACGTCCAGATGGCCCCAGACGGTCAGTTCCAAAGAGCGCGGAATGGGCGTCGCCGTCATCACCAGGAGGTGAGGGTTATAGCCCTTCTGCCGCAATTGCCCGCGCTGCTCGACGCCAAAACGATGTTGCTCGTCGATCACGACCAACGATAGATCCTCAAACTCGACCGTCTCCTGGATCAGCGCGTGGGTGCCGACGACGATCTGCACGGAGCCATTGGCGAGGCCAGCATACATCGCCTCGCGCTCCTCGCCGGTCGTGCCGCCGGTGAGCAAGCCAACCTGAGGGCGCTCCTCACCTTCCGGCGCGGGGAACGACGCGAACAGCTCCTTGAGGCTCTGATAGTGCTGCTCCGCCAGAATCTCCGTAGGCGCCATCATCGCGGCCTGAGCACCGGATACCGCCGTCGCCATCATCAACAACGCGGCGACGACCGTCTTGCCGGAGCCGACGTCGCCCTGCAAGAGGCGGTTCATCGGATGACCAACGGCTAAGTCGCGTAGCATTTCTTGCAACGCCTGCTGCTGGGCGCCGGTCAGTTCGTAGGGTAAGCTCGCCCGCAGGCGATCCACATAGTCGGGATCGGGACGAATGATGCGCCCCGGCTGCGCCGTCCACTGTCGCTTCTGGCGCAGGAGGCCCAATTGCAGGTAGAGCGCCTCTTCAAACGCCAAACGGCGCCGCGCTGCCTTGAGATGTTCCTGGCTATCGGGCAGATGAATGCCCCACAGCGCGCGTTCCAGCGGCAACAGATCGTGTTGCTCGCGCAACGCATCCGGCAACGGATCGGGCACGCGCTGCGCCCACGCGGAAAGCGCTTTGTGCATCGTCATGCGCATCCAGCGCTGCGAGAGTCCCTCCGTCAGCGGATAGACGGGCTGAATCCGGGCGGACATCACCTCTTTGCGGCCAACGCGCTCCCATTCTGGCGAGTTCATCGTCAGGCGGCCCAGATATTCGTCCACCTCCCCGCTGACTAAGATGCGGATGCCCGGTCGGATGCGTTTCGCCAGGTAAGGTTGATTGAACCACGTCACCGGCAAAGCGCCCGTCTCATCCGATAAAATCGCCTTGAAGAGATGTTGCCCGCCGCGCGTGCGGCGCCCGCCGGCCTCGAAGACCGTCGCGAGCACACTGACGCGCTCGCCGTACTCCAGGCGATTGATGGTCTTCAGCGTGGAGTAGTCCTCGTAGCGATGCGGGTAGAGATGCAGCAGATCGCGGATCTTCGTCACGCTCAGATTTTCCAACTGTTCGGCGCGCTTCTTGCCAACGCCGGAAAGCAACAACACGGAAGCATCCAGGCCGCGCCCTTCCTCACCGGACGGCTCAGAGGGAGCCGCTGATTTCGGCGACGCCGGCTTAGATGCGGGAGCAGGGACCTCTTTCACCTTTGGTTCTGGCGCCTCTGGCCCGGCGCGAAGCACGCGCCACAGATCCTGCATCGCCTCCTCGCGCGCCTCGACGCTCAATGTGCTGTACGCTTCCAATCGATTCGCAACATCCTGCACCCACGGCGTCGCGCCGTAGGCCTTCTCCGCCTGAGAGAGCCACGTCCCCACGTAGCGAGATAGCCCTCCCGAAACGGCCTTGTCCTGATATTGATAATCTTCCTCCTCTAATCGGAGGATTTTTTGCAAAATTTCCAATGGCTTAACCATTCTCACCCCAACTCAATTTTACTACAAAATTTTTCAATATCCAACAACAGACTCATTGGGCAAACGAAGCAGTACAAGGGACTGCAGATGCACGAGATTTCATGTCAAGCGATGTAGCGCACGCATCAACCCCAGCTTCGTTTGCCTTGAACTTGGTTGAGCACGCTCTAAGGCGCCGAGAGCGATTTTCCCAGTCGATCTGCTTCGAATTCCGGGTCTTT
>JAAAOZ010000366.1 GCA_009908585.1 Chloroflexota bacterium | reverse complement strand
CAAGCGGGGAGCGGACGAGCCGGCTTTGGTCGCCTCGGTGCCGCCGGATCCCGAGAAGGTGCTCCTCTCGCAGGAGAGGATCGAACGAGGCTTGCGGGTGCTCAGGAACCTCGGCTGGGCGTGTCGCGAGATCATCCGCATGCGGATCGGCGAGGGGCTTCGGTACCGACAAATTGCGGAGCGGCTGGACAGGACCGAAGAGAGCGTGCGATCGCACATGTACAAGTGCCTGAAGAGGGCTAAGCAGATCCTGGACGCCGGGGACCGCCGCAATGGAGGCTCGGCGCCGGAGGCCGGTGAGAGATGAGGCACGAGAGAGCCGTCGAGCTCATCTGCGAGCGCGAACTCGAGGCCCTCGACGAAGGGACCCGTTCCGAGCTGGAGGCCCATCTCGCGGAATGCCCGGAGTGCCGCGGCTACCAGGAGCTGTACCGCGAGCTCCGGGCCGCGGTCACGGCTCCGCAGGAGGCGGGCGGGGGGCATCCGACCCCGGCGGAGCTCGTCGCCGTCGCTCTCTTGGATGGCCCCGCCGATTCGGAGAACCGGGAGCGGATAGAGGCTCACGTGGCCCAATGCGCCGCGTGCTCTGCGGAGCTGGACCTGGTGAGAAGAGTCGAGGCGGAGAGCCCGAAGGGGTGGGAGGATTCTGTTCTGCGAGACGGCCTCCGCGGCGTGCGCCGCGGTCCGTGGTTCGGGATCGCCGTGGCGGCGGCGGTGATGGTCGCGGCGATGGCGTATCCGGCCTATCGCGGGGTCTCCGTATCTCTGGAGCGCGGAGCGGCGGGGGGCTGGAGCGGCCCTGTCGACCTTCACGTGTTGCGCAGTCCACTCCGGCACGGAGGCGAGCCCACGCGTGTCGTTGTCGAGCCGGATGCTCCGTACGTCCTGCTCGCGCTGGAGCTGACGATACCGCCGGAAGGTCCGACACCGAGTGAGCTTCGGGTGGAGCTGATCGCGGCGGAGCAGGGGACGATCTTCACCTTGCGCTTGCCATCGGATGAGTCACCGGATGACCTGCATTTGAGTTAGATAGTTGGAGCGCTATGTTTATCAACTGGAAGAAACGCGAAATTGACCTCAATATCGTCTATTATGGGCCGGCGCTGAGCGGCAAGACCACCAATTTGGAGCAGATCCACGCGCGGATGAAGCCCGACCGGCGCAGCGATCTCTTCACCCTCAACACGCACGAGGATCGCACCATCTTCTTTGACTTTATGCGCATCGAATTGGGCAACATTGGTGGCTTGCAACCGAGATTTGGCCTCTACACGGTGCCCGGCCAGGTGTATTACGAATCGACGCGCGAGACCGTCCTGCGGCGCGCGGATGCGTTGGTCTTCGTCGCCGATTCCCAGGCGGATCGCCTGGAGGACAACGTGGCCTCGTGGGAGGATATGCTGCGTCATCTGGCGCGAATGCGGAAGTCCATTCGGACGATGCCCACCATCGTGCAGCTCAACAAACGCGATCTTGCCGACATCTCGCCCGTGGATGAGTTGAAGCAGGCGCTGGGCGTGGGCAAGCTGCCCACCTACGAAGCGATTGCCATCCAGGGCATTGGCGTCGCAGAGACGATGCAATCCACGATGAAGTATCTGTTGGCGTACGTCCAACATCAGCTTAAAAAGCGAAGCAAATCGGGTTAGGATTCGTTCGTAGTCAGGCACGTAAGGGAATGTCAATGAAATGGAGTGCCGTTGTGAACTATGAAAAACGCCACTCCGCTCAAGCCCAAAGGCTCTACTTCGAGGCTTACTACGAACGTATTGTTCTTGGGTGAAAAGAGGGAGGGAGAGACCACACAATGAGAGCCGTTCAACAAATCATCGAGCATTTGAGTCAACAAGAGGGCTTCAGTTCCGTCGTCTTGACCGACGCGACCGGACTGACCCTGGCGACCTCGGCGGATCGCGCGATGGCCGACGAGTTGGCCGCCGTCGTGGCCGAGATGTTGCGGGCCTCGGAGTCCGCAAATCAACGCCTGAACTTAGGCACGATGGGCGAGATTATGCTGCTGGCGGATGATGCTCAGCAGGGCCTGCTTTGCCGTCGCTTCAACGATGGCGCGCGCGATTACGTCCTCGCCGTCGTGATCCACCCAGATAATGCCTACTGGCAGGCCACCGCCACCGCGATCCAGCAGATCAAGGACGTGATGAAGGGAAAGCGCGCCTGAATTATCGATGTCGAGAGGTGAATTATGGTTAGGATGATTTCAGGGGAGGTGTGAATGGCGTTACAGGGCAATTTAAGTGATATGCAGATCTCGGATTTGATCCAACTGACGTGCCAATCGGGCGCTACGTCGCAGTTGATAGCGGAGCGTGAGGATGAAATCATCACCCTCTACTTCGACGATGGCGAAGTCGTCCACGCAACCTCCGACACCGACACGGGCGAGGAGGCCGTCTATGATCTGTTGACGTGGGAGACGGGCACGTTCAAGGTGAATCAGGATGTTCCACCACCGACCAAAACCGTCGATGTCCCCTGGTCGGCTTTGATTATGGAAGGGATGCGCCGTTGGGATGAGCAACGAGAAGCCCAAAACAAACAACAAAAGGAGCAGAAAGAAATGGCAGCAGAAACTCGTCGTGAGCGTTTGGCGAAGACGCTTCGTAACTTAATTGATACATCGGGAGACATCAGCGGGGTGGCCGTTGTCAGCCGGGATGGGCTGATCATGGCGGCGGATTTGCCCGCCAACATCGAGCAGGCGCGCGTGGGCGCAGTCTCCGCCGCGATCCTGAGCCTCTCCGGAC
>JAAAOZ010000472.1 GCA_009908585.1 Chloroflexota bacterium | reverse complement strand
CGTCCAATGCGGTCGTTGGCTCGTCGGCGATGAGTAGGGAGGGGTTGCAGGAAAGGCCCATCGCGATCATCGCGCGCTGACGCATCCCGCCGGAAAATTGATGGGGATAATCGTCTAAGCGCTCCTCAGCTTTGGGAATACCGACCAGCTCGAGTAACTCGGCCGTTCGTTCCCTGGCGCTTTCTGAGTCCATCCCCTGATGGAGCTTGAGTGCCTCTGTAATCTGAAACCCGACGGTGAGCACCGGATTAAGGGAGGTCATCGGCTCCTGGAAGATCATCGCGATCTCTGAACCGCGAACGCGACGCATCTCCTCCTGCTTCAAATCCAACAAGTTGCGCCCTTTGAAGTGTACTTCCCCGCCTGTGATCTTGCCCGGCGGATCGGGGATCAAACGCATCACCGAAAGAACGCTGACGCTTTTGCCACAGCCACTCTCACCGACGATGCCCAGGCACTCTCCTTCATCTAAGGTGTAGGAGATGCCGTTGACGGCCTCTACCACACCATCCTGGGTGTAGAATTTTGTTTCAAGGTTATTTACCTCAAGTAGTTTTGCCACTATGAGACCTCCTTCTCCTTCTGAATGAACTCATGACGAACTCACTATAAAATTATAGAAAAGGCTCAAGATGTGTCAAATGATGTTATGATACCATCTCCGTATCTGTTTAGTTATGAGCAGACCAGACCAAGGTGCAACGCACTTGAACTGAAGAAAAAGCAACGCCTCATGCAGTATGTACCTGACAACAAGCCCAAAAGTGCGTTGCACCTCAAGACTAAGGTAGTTCCAGAAATTAAAACCTCCCAAACCTGATGTTTTCCCCTCTGAAAATTCCCCGCTTTTGGGAGACTTATTTTCTTGGAACGGCCTAAACAGTTACCCATCCTTCCTTACTATCTCTCCTAGACTTATACTCCAAGTGCAGGGGATGCGTTCAAAAGAACGTCAAGCAATTTATTGAATACTAGGAGGATAGCTCGATCTCTTCTGGTGGTGTGACAATCTTGGCTCTTCAGGAATTCGCCGGGTGCAATCATATCATCCCCATCCACAACCCAGTAACGACGCGAAAAAGGTCTGTGATCCCCACAAACACGCAATTCTTGGCTACTTTTAGGGCAGGGGGTTGCCCGGCAAAATCCAAAAGATCCACAATCTTGAGACCGTACGTCAGAGGCAAGATGTTTCTCATCTGAATTTAGTCGATAAAATCGCCCGCTCTTATAAAGTTGTTTTTTCGAGGGCGATCTTATCGAACAGAGTCATTGTACACTCAATTAAGGAGGTTGGCAAGAAGGAAGTGTCACGTTGGAAGTGACAGAGATAATATATTCCCTCCAACTTCTCAATCAATACTCCGTCTCCCGGCTTAAAACGGTGATCGCAAGGGTCGAAGTCTCGCCGATCTCTTGTAACGACGCCGGATCAATAAGATTTAGATTATCCATCGGCGTGTGCACTAGATGATCGGCGCCGTCGCGGCTGAGATAGATCGCCAGCTCGGAGCGGCCGCCGTAGCTGGCGCGACTGAACATCCCGTGATGGGGGCCGCGTCCGCGCGTGGTGGTCGTGGCGCCCATGCGCCCCGCCGCATCCTGGAAGAGTTGCAGCAGCCGATAGCTGCTCCCTTGGCCCAGGGCGATGCTCTCGCCGGCGCCGGCGCCGACGCCGCTCAATTCGATGACCGCCTCGACGGTCAGACTGCTGAAGCCCAACTTGGCGCTCATCGCCTGGGTGACGCTCAGACTGTCGTAGCGCTCGCCGCCCGCCCAGGCGACGAAGACGACGGTTTTCTTGGGCGTATATTGGCCCGATTGGAGCACGCGCGCGATTTCCAGCATCGTTGCGACGCCGCTGGCGTTGTCGTTGGCGCCTGGATAAAGCGTGCCTGTTGGATCGACGCCCAGGCCGTCGTAGTACGCGCCGATGAGGATGACTTGGTTATCCAGCGCTTGTCCCAGGTCGCCCATCGCGGCGCCGGCGCCGGGAATGAAGCCGATGACGTAGTGCTCTTCGTCGTCGAGGCGCTCGGCGACGGGGATGTTAAGATGGAGCCGCGCGCCCGGCCCTGTGCGAATGTACTCGCCGACCCCCAACGTCTCGCGCTGTGCATCCAATTGCGCCAGGCTGACGTTCGTCGTGGCTAACAGGTCGTCGGCCACCTCCGGCGGTATGACCATCGTCGGGCAGTCCGGGCCGCGATAGGTGTTCCCGAAAAGATAGCGCTTGTCGAGCGCGTGCGGGTCCTCGCTGACGACCAGGACGCCGCCCGCCGCTTGCAGATTGACGCGCCAGAATTCCTCCTCGCGGATGATGATGACGTGCTCACGAAGGTCGGTCCCCAGCAGACCGTAGACATCGTCGCTCTTGTAGCTGATGTAGCTGTAGGCATTGACCATAATCTCGGCTTCGGCATCCGGGACGGGGCCGGTGGCCAGACCCACGATTGGCCCTTCGAATTCGCCGTGCAGGGCCAAAACCCCGCCCCGCTCGACGAACGCCTCGCGATACGGGAACGATTTTGTGACCTGCCCGGCCTCATCGACGATAGCCATCGTCGGCGTGCCGGTGAGGTGATAGCGCGGCATAAAGTTGGTCTTGAGGTAGGCGCCGCTTTCGCCGGCGGGGAAGAGACCGATCGCCTCCATTTCATCGGCGATGTAGCGCGCGGCCTCGGCGGCGCCCGCTGTGCCCGTCTCCCGGCCCTCGAAGGCCGGCGCGGTGAGCGCTGCGATGTCCGCCATCGCGCGCTCCGCGTCG
>JAAAOZ010000040.1 GCA_009908585.1 Chloroflexota bacterium | reverse complement strand
GGATTTGTGTGGTTGTGGGGATCACAGACCTTTTTTACGTCGTTATTGGGTTGAGGATGGGGATAGTATGATTGCACCCGGCGAATTCCTGAAGAACCAAGAATTCCAACAATATCTCAAATGGCTTGGTTAGGGTTATAAAATCTGGTAGCGATTAAACTATCTCTTCCTCCTCTCCATTCGATGGAGTGGAGGAGGGGGATCTGTCTATGACAGATCAGGGAGGAGGTGAGGCTTTGTTACACCAACATCCTTTTTTGGCCTTTGGTCTCTTTATCTTACTACTAATTCCTCTCGGAAAAGTTTCAAATTGGTTAAAAGTCTTATCGAGCTGACACGGTTTAACCTGGATGAGTGTTTCTGGAAAGGTTAGCGTGATTGTAGCGCAATTTTATATTCAAAACACTGTTCATGACAAGGGGGAGGTAATTATTATTGAAAATCAATATGAGGGTTCAAGCTTGAGGTATTTATAAATAGTGTTAAAATAAGGCTTGTTGGGGAGCAATTCCTTAGTCGTTAGGGCTGGAATATGAGTTTAGGCACGCTTTTATATGATGTTTGGCACTTGAATTATGAATTCACACAGCTAACCAGAAAAGGATGGAATCTATGAGACGCAAATACCAGCTTTGGATATGGCTTGTGTTGGGCATTGGTGTGATGTTTTTATCCTCATTGCCCGTGGCCTGGGCGCGCCCTGGCCAGGATGTCCATCGGTCATCGATGCCGACGCGCACGCCGGAGGTTGGCGTCATCGCGACGCCAACGCCCGTCGCCGTGAGGCAGGGCGATGGCGGCCTGGATGTACCTGCGGAGCAGGGCACGCCTATCGCGCCCGCTGAGGTCGATGCCGAGGCGCAGGGCGAGGCAGCGGATGCGCGGGTGATCCCCCCGGCGGTGAACGTCGAGGATTTCCCCAGCTACGAGGCGCCGACCGATGCGGAGCGTCCGAGCGACGCGCCGGATGCTGCGACCGTCGAGGCGCCCTTGGCATCCTCTGAGGGGGGCGCAGCGGTACCTGGCGTTGACGCGCCAGAGCACTCCCAGGAGCAAGCTTCCGGCGAGGCGACGCTCTCCGGTTTGCCCCAGGTGTGGGGCGCTCCGGCTGCTGCCTCCTCTGAGGGGCGCGGATGGCTCGCGCTTCATCAGGTGCTGGGGATGGGCTTGTTGATGGTCGGCGGCATAGCTCTATTCATCGCGCAGCGACGGCAGTCGTAAGGGAGAGAACGATGAGAAGCCAACATTGTATGCGAAAATTGAGCAACGTCGTCTTGATCCTCGTCGTGGCGTTCGTCATGATGGCCGTTGCCGGGCCGGTGCGGGCGGCGACGCTGGTGGTGGATGGCACGTGCACCGATTCGAATGGAGATGATCTTTGTGACGACGGCGTGACCTATAAGACGATCCAGGCCGCCGTGGATGCCGCCGTCCCCGGTGATGTCATCCAGGTGGAGCCGGACGTCTATCGGGAGCGCGTCGTGATTTCCAAGGCGCTGACGCTCCAGGGCGATCCGGGGGCGGCGGAGACGGTCGGGCCGGGGCCGGATGCGCCCACGCTGGAGGGCGATGGCGCTTCCGGCTATGGCTTCGCCATCGCGGATGGGGTGGATGATGTCATCATTGAGGGCTTTATCATTCAGAATTATGGCCCGCACCCGGAGCCGAGCGGTGGTCAATCGGCCGGCGTGGCGGCGACCAACGGGACGACCGATCCCACCACCGACATCACCGTGCGCTACAATCGCTTTGACGATATCAACTGGGCCGGCGTCTTCTTCTACAACAGCGGGCAGAGCGCCTACGAGCGCGTGAGTGTCACCTACAACGACATCAACATGGGCGCGTGGTCGCTGAATGCCAACGTCTACGGCGTCGAATGCACGAACTGCGCCCAGGCCTACGTTGCGCACAATGAGATCTCCGGCGGCTGCGACGGCATCGCGCTCTCGGCGCAGGGCACAGCGGCCCACGCCGTGGATGCCACGGGCAATCGCGGGGAGAACAACACGATCCAGGGGGCGGATGAGGGCAACATCCTGCTGCTGAGCTACGATCCCACGGCGGGCGACGCGGCGCCGGTGCTGCGCAACACGCAGATTGTGGGCAATCGCCTGGTCAACGACGGCGCGACGGGCGAGCAGAGCAACAGCGCGCTGCTGGTCTATCCCGCCTACAGCGGGGAGGTCGAGGCGCTCACCGTGATGGATAATGTGATGGCGGTCGACAACGCCGACAACATCCCCGTGGATCTGGCCACGACCAAGAACATCACCTTCAGCGGCAACACGATCACCGTGACGAACCCGATGGTCAACGGACGCGCGCTTTACCTCAACAGTGTGGGCGGCAGCTTTATGGATATCGAGGATAACCAGATCAGCGTGCGCGGGATTCCTGGGACTGGCGTCTACATCTTTCACGGGCTGGATCTGCACGGCAGCGCCGGGACGCGGCTCTTGAGCCGGTTGCTCTCGCGGCGCACGCGGTTCAGCATCCAGCATGCCGATTTGATGTGGGCGGCGTTAGAGGGTGAAGCGACTAGCCGCGCTCCCGCCGCGCCGCATGCGCCCACCGCGCGGCCCGGCTTCGAGGGCGCCCGCATCCGCAACAATCGCTTCTATGGCGAAAACGTGGGCAACTCCAGCGCGGCCCTCCGGCTGCGGGCGAGCCTGCCCAGCACCGCCACTGTGAGCATCGCGGGCAATGAGATCAGCGGCTTTAACAGCGGGATGTGGGTCAATTCGCCTCAGAACCTCTTTATCCGGGATAACACC
>JAAAOZ010000237.1 GCA_009908585.1 Chloroflexota bacterium | reverse complement strand
CGGCGCGACGCTGCTCAATCCCGGCTGCGGGCCGTGCTTGGGCGCGCACGAGGGCTGTATGGCGCCCGGCGAGGCGACCATCTCGACGGCCAACCGCAACTTCAAGGGCCGGATGGGATCGAAGAACGCAGCGATCTACCTGGGCAGTCCGGCCACCGTCGCGGCCTCGGCGCTGACCGGCGTCATTACTGATCCGAGGGCCGTCTAGAAATCCAAAATGGGGACCGGATAATTGAGGAGTGCGTTAATCCACAGTGACCAGCACTAATTCGTGGGCTAGTGCTTGGCACACGAGCATCCGATTAAAGGGATCACGATGAAGATTAGGCAGCTTGGGGAGTTGCATCACGCTGGTTTCATCAAGAGGTAGCGGCATAATCTGATGAACTTGACGTTGGTGAGGTAGATAGCGCGAAGGTGATTCGGGTAGAGGCAGTTTCCCAAGTTGGTGTTTGATGGTAGCTTCCCAAAGCGAAACGACGCTCAGGTAGACTTCGTTATCCAGATCGCGAATTGCATCGCGGTGTGTTGGTTTGATGCGGAGATCGGCACTGATAAACTATAGAAAGACGTGGGTGTCTAACAGTAATCTCATCAGCCTTGGCCCTCGAATTCCTGAAGGACAGATTCGGGCAGCGGCGTGTCGAAGTCATCGGGAACTGTGAAATCACCCGCGCCTAATCCAAAGGGCCGGCGCGATTTCTCTTCCCCCGTCAGTGGTTTTACCTCGGCTAAGGGTTTACCCACTTTGAGGATGATCAACGTTTCGCCTAGTTCAACTTTCTTGAGGTAGGCTTGTAGATCTTTTAGTATTTCGTCTAATGTCACTTGGATCGTTGCACTTTTATTGATCAGCGTCATAGAGTTTGTCCTTTCAAATAGGAACCTCTGTCAATTTGAGTATAATCAAATTGAAGCGTAAAGTCAAAATTTTCGTCCTACTGGTTGCTCTTGACTTATGACGTACAAACTCTTGAGGAGTCATCTATGCAAACAAAAATCACCGGTCGTGTCTGGAAATACGGCGACGACGTGAACACCGACGTCATCTTCCCCGGTAAGTACACCTACAGCCTCACCGATCCGGCGGAGATGGCCGAGCACGCGCTGGAGGATTTAGATCCCGGTTTTGCCGACGCGGTGCAGCCGGGCGACATCATCGTCGCGGGCGCCAACTGGGGTTGCGGCAGCTCCCGCGAGCAAGCCGTGATCTGCCTCAAGGCGGCGGGCGTCGGCGCGATTGTGGCCCGCAGCTTCGCGCGGATCTACTTCCGCAACTGCATCAATCACGCGCTGCCCATCGTCACCTGTGGTGCGGTCGCCGATGTCGAATCCGGCGCGGAGATCACCATCGATTTCACGGCGGGCGAGGTCATCACCCCGCGCGGGACGCACAGCTTCCCGCCCTATTCCGCTCAGGTGATGGAGATTCTGGAGGACGGGGGATTGATCCCCCACGCACGGAAGCAATTGGGAATTAGGTAGCTGGATGCTGGTTACTGGTTGCTGGTTGCTGGTTGCTGGTTGCTGGATGCTAGATGCTGGAATCAGACGTAGCATCAGCTTCCAGCTTCTAGCAACCAGCATCCAGTTTCTAGCAACCAGCTTTCAGTTTCTATCGATCGAGAACACAAAATTAATTCAGACTTAGGAGGTATTTTGATGGCGAAGTACAAAATCGCGCTGATGCCGGGCGATGGTATTGGCAACGATGTGATGGACGCGGCGAAGATCGTGCTGGATAAGATCGGCCTGAGCGCCGACTATGTCCATGCCGATATCGGCTGGGAGTTCTGGTGCCAGGAGGGCGAGCCGTTGCCGGAGCGCACCATCGAATTGCTCAAGACGTGCGATTGCGGCCTATTCGCGGCGATCACGTCGAAGCCCAAAGAGGAGGCGGAAGCGGAGCTGTGCCCGGAACTGCAAGGCAAGGGGATGATTTATCGTAGCCCCATCGTGCGGTTGCGCCAGCGCTTCGATCTCTATACTAATCTGCGCCCCTGCCGGGCCTTCAAGGGCAATCCGCTGAACTATCGCGACGACATCGATCTGGTCGTCTTCCGCGAGAACACGCAGGGTCTCTACGCGGGCGTGGAATTTCATCCGCTGCCCGATGATCTCCGGGCGAAGTTGGAAGACCTCAGCCCGAATATGGCCGCCTTCGAGGGCGTGTCCAGCGAGGACATCGCGCTCTCCACGCGCATCTTCACGCGCGCGGGCTGTCAGCGCATCGTGCGCCAGGCGTTCGAGTACGCCAAGCGCTACAACTACAAGACGGTCACTCTCGTGGAGAAACCTAATGTCATCCGCGAGACCTCCGGCCTGATGGTACGAGAGGCGCGCAAAATCGCCGCCGAATACGCCGACATCGATCTGTGGGAGACCAACGTCGATGCGATGGCGATGTGGCTGGTGAAGAATCCGCAGGACTACGGCGTGTTAGTCGCCAGCAACATGTTCGGCGACATCATCTCCGACCTGGCGGCGCAATTGGTGGGCGGTTTAGGCTTCGCGGCCAGCGGCAACATCGGCGACGACTTCGCCGTCTTCGAGCCGACGCACGGCTCCGCGCCCAAGTACGCGGGGATGTACAAGGTCAATCCTACGGCGATGTTATTGGCCACCAAGTTGATGTTGGATTGGCTCGGCGAGCGGGATAAGGGCCTGGCGCTCCAGCAAGCCATCGCGCAGGTGATCGCGGCGGGCAAGGTGCGCACTTACGATATGGGCGGCGACGCCTCCACCTTGGAGATGGCCGAGGCCATAGCCGACCACCTTTAGAATTACTAATCAAGACGC
>JAAAOZ010000218.1 GCA_009908585.1 Chloroflexota bacterium | reverse complement strand
TGTCGCGATTGTGCAGCAGGAGCGCGTCGGCCAGCGGGCCGAGCCGGCGGCGCGCCTCGTCGTTCTCCTTGGCGATGGGTTCCTCGGTGAGGTTGCCGCTGGTCATCACCAGCGGGCGGCCCACGTCGTGCAGGAGCAGGTGATGCATGGGGGTGTAGGGCAGCATCACGCCCAGGCGCTGTTGGCGCGGCGCGACGCCGTCCACGATGGGACGCGCGTCCTCGTCCGGCGCGGATCGACGCGCCAGCAGGACGATGGGCGCTGGGGGCGAGGCGAGCACCTCGGCTTCAGCCGAGGCTACCTCGCAATGAGCGCGCACCTCATCCAACATGGCCATCATCACCGCGAAGGGCTTGTGGGGCCGATGTTTGCGCTCGCGCAGCCGCGCCGCCGCGTCGGCGTTCGTCGCGTCGCACGCCAACTGGAATCCGCCCAGCCCCTTGACCGCCAAAATCTCGCCCGCCAACAGGCGCTCCTTCGCCTCCTTGAGCGCCGCCTGGCTCGTCTCGGCGATGATGTCGCCATCCGCCGATTCCAACCAGAGATGCGGGCCGCAGTCGGGACAGGCGTTGGGTTGGGCGTGGAAGCGCCGGTCGGTGGGGTCTTCGTACTCGGCGCGGCAATCGTCGCACAGCGGGAAGACGCGCATCGTGGTCTTGGGGCGGTCGTAGGGGATGTCCTGGATGATTGTGAAGCGCGGGCCGCAGTTGGTGCAGTTGATGAAGGGGTAGCGATAGCGGCGGTCGGCGGGATCGAACAGCTCGCGACGGCAATCCTCGCAGGTCGCCACATCCGGCGAGATGAGCTGGTAGCGCCCGGCCTGCGCCTCGGAGTGGCGGATCTCGAAGCGCTCGTAGCCATTGGGGGGGATCTCGCTCGCTCGCAGCGACTCGATGCGCGCCAGCGGCGGCGCTTCCTCCTCCAAGGCCGCGACGAACGCCTCAAGCGTCTCCGGCGGGCCTTCGACCTCAATATCAACGCCGCCGGAATGGTTGAGCACCCAGCCGCGCAGGTCCATGCGATCCGCCAAATTGTAGACGAAGGGGCGGAAGCCGACGCCCTGTACGACGCCCGTGATGGTGATGTGATAGGCGACTTTATGCACGTGATCGTTATGGCGGGGCGCTATTGGCGATACTCCTTCAACCAGTCGATCCAGGCATCCAGGCCATCGCCGGTCTTGGCCGAGACAACGAGCACCTGGGCCTCGGGATTGAGGCCGTGGACCAACTCGCGGAAGGCGTCCAGGTCGAAGTCCAAATAGGGCATCAGGTCGGATTTGGTCACCACGACGAGATCAACCGCCTCGAAGATGGCCGGGTATTTGTAGGGCTTGTCGTGACCCTCCGGCACGCTGATCAGGGCGATGCTGTGGGTCTGGCCCAGGTCGAAGGAGACGGGGCAGATGAGATTGCCGACGTTCTCGATGAAGAGCAGATCGATCTCATCGAGCGGCAGGGCGGACAGCGCGCTGTGAACCATCGGCGCGTCTAAGTGGCAGGCGCCGCCGGTGTTGATCTGGACGACGGGCGCGCCGGTGCTCGCGATGCGCTCCGCATCGACCTGCGAGGCGACGTCGCCCTCGACGACGCCCACGCGCCGGTCGCCCTCCAAGCGCGCGATGGTCGCCATAATCAGCGTCGTCTTCCCCGCGCCAGGCGAGGCCATAATGTTGATGGTCGTGATGTCGCGCGCTTGCAGATGCTCGCGATTCTCCAGGGCCGCCTGATCATTGGCGCTGAGGATTTTCTGGACGACGGGGATGCGTTGTTCTTTTTGTGCTTCCGGCATATTTATACCTCCGTGGCTTGCGTAGTTCGCGTCAAGCCTTTCCTTATCTTCTTTCCTTAATGGGTCTTTTGGATTTTGCCGGGCAACCCCCTCTGTATCCCTAAAAGTAGCCAAGAATTGCGTGTTTGTGGGGATTACAGACCTTTTTCGCGTCGTCACTGGGTTGTGGGTGGGGATGGTATGATTGCATCCGGCGAATTCCTGAAGAGCCTCCTTAATTAAACAGAAATTAAACAGATGACAGAAATAGAATAACTTTGCTTGCTCTCTAGCTCATTTGTGAGAGACTTAGGATTTGGAACTTAGGAAGTGTGTTCCCGACTACTCATCATAAACTTTAATTAAATTTTCGTCAAGTTTATTATTGAATCGAATCTTAGAGGTTAACCAAGGAGCCAAAAAACAGATGATTATCGAGCGCAGCAAGCAGATGATGAAGAAATCTTTTGAGGAAACGGTGTATCACTTTGCCGAGGCGCCGCCGGCCGATCTGGACGGCGATTTTGGCGTCTACGTCCACGTGCCGTTTTGTCTGACGATGTGTTCTTTCTGTCCGTTCTACAAAGAACTGTATGACGAGGATCTGAAAGCGCAGTATCTCGACGCGATGATAGCGGAGATTCGCGGCACGCGGATGGCCGGGCGGGCGAAGTGGATCTACTTCGGCGGCGGGACGCCCAATCTCCTCACGCTCGATGAATTGGCGCGGGTCGTCGGCGCGATCTGCGAGCGTGTCGATGTCGCGAGCATCGGCATCGAGCTGTTGCCCGCGCGGAGCACGGCGGAATATCTCGCGGGCCTGCGACAGATCGGCTTCACCAAGGTCAGCATCGGTGTGGAGAGCCTATCGCAGGAGGTGATGGCGCCCACAGGGCGGAAACTCAGCCGGCGCGAGCATATCGCGGATCTCATCGCGGCGGCCAAGGCGTTGGGCCTGTGGATCAACGTCGACCTGATGGTGGGCTTGCCGCATCAAGCGCCGGCTGCATTCCGGGCTGATGTTGAGCAGGCGGCG
>JAAAOZ010000150.1 GCA_009908585.1 Chloroflexota bacterium | reverse complement strand
ATCGCGAGATCGAGCGATTGACCGAGATCACAGAACGTATCCTGAGCTTTAGCCGATCTGGGAAACTGGAAAAGCGCCCGGTTGAGATCCCGCATCGCGTGCGCCACACCCTCGATCTGCTCCAGCCTTCGCTCCAGAAGAACGACATCACCGTCAAGCTCCAACTGCCGCCGGATCTGCCGCCGGCATTGGGCGAAGCGGAGCAAATCGACCAGGTCTTGCTCAATCTCACCCTCAATGCAATCGAGGCAATGCGCAACGGCGGTACCTTGCAGATCACCGCGCAGGCGAAGTCGGAGATGGTTGAGCTAAACCTCATCAACAGCGGTCCGCCCATCCCGGAAAAGCGCCTTCCTCACCTCTTCGAGCCGTTCTTTACCACGAAGCCAAAGGGCATCGGCCTGGGATTATTCATCAGCCACCACATCATCGGGCAACACAACGGCACGCTGAAAGCAGAAAATCTGCCGGAGGAGCGGGGCGTCATCTTCAACATCGAGCTACCTCGCGCCGACATCGACGCGAATCAGGATGCCGAAATGGAGACGGTCGAATGAACAAAAAATCCGAGATGACGCGCGTCCTGTTGGTGGAGGATTCCCAGGGCGTGGCGCGCGCCCTCCACCGCGCGCTGGGATTGCATCAGACCAGCGATTTTCACGTGGAAACGTGCGAGACAGGCGAGGATGCCTTGGAGCGCCTTTACGAGACCTCGTTCAACTTGCTCATCTCCGATTTTCGGCTGCCGGGCATCAACGGACTGGAGCTGCTGCGGCGGGCCAACCAACTGCGTCCCACCCTGCGCAGCATCTTGATCACCGCGTATGGCTCCCCGGAGATCGAAAAAGAGGCCAACGAACTGGCCAACGCCTATCTGCCCAAGCCCTTCCGGCTCCACGATTTAATCCGTCTGGTGGAGCGTGTGATGCGCGAGCCGACCATCTCGACATCGGTGATGGAGACGCCGCCTCCACCCACCAAGCTTCTCACCGAGAAAACGCTGAAGCGGAAGAGCGCCCATCTAATCGTCGTCGCCAGCGATTTCGACGGGACCTTGACCCAGACGGGCGAAGTGCCCACCGAGATTTGGACCACCCTCCGGCGCGCGAAGATGGCGGGCCTGCCCATCATCTTGGTCACCGGTCGAACGCTCAACGCGATCCTCAGCAAAGGCCCTTTCTCCGAGTTGTGCGAGGCCATTGTGGCCGAAAATGGCGCTGTGATCTACTTTCCCAAGCGGGATGCGATTCTTCTGCCCTTTGGACGGATCTCCACCGACGTGGTACAACGCCTGGAGATGATGGAGGTCCCGATGGAGCGCGGGTTGGCCATCGTCGCCACGCACACGCCCCACGATAGCGACGTCCTCAAAGCGATGCGCCAGACGCGCAGCGCGGGCAACATTGAATACAACCGCGAGGCGGTGATGCTTCTCCCTCAAGGCGCGACGAAAGGGATGGGATTGCGATACGCTCTGCAAGAGTTGGGCTACTCCCCGCGCAACGTCGTCGCGTGTGGGGATGCCGAAAATGACCGCAGCCTCTTCGACATCGCGGAACTATCCGTGGCCGTCGCCAACGCCCGCCCGCTGCTCAAAGAGGTCGCGGACACCGTGCTACCCCAACCCAATGGCGAGGGCGTCCAAGCCCTCGTCGAGCAACTGATCGCGGGCAACGTGCCGCCCCGCACGCCCCGGCCTGAGCGGCGGCTTGTGCTGGGCGAGCGGATCAGCGGGATGCCGGTCCACATTGATCCCTTCAAATTGGTCGAGCAGAACATCGGCATCTTCGGCGCGAGCGCCAGCGGCAAGTCCTGGTTGGCGGGGTTGTTGGCGGAAGAGCTGCTCAAGCAAGGCTATCAAGTCTCCATCATCGACCCGGAGGGCGATTACCGGGGGCTGAGCACCTCACCGCACACGCTGCTCTTGGGCGGGCCAGACAAACGCCTGCCGACGGTTTCCGACGTGATCAATTTCTGCGAATGGAACATCCTCAGCCTGGTGTTAGATCTATCGATCTACACACTGGAGGAGCGCATCGAGTATCTGACCGAGTTCTTAAGCGCCCTACGGGGCCTCCGCACGCGCCGAGGTCGTCCCCACTGCTTCTTAGTCGATGAGATTCAGAGTTTCTGCCCGGCGACGGGCGAGCGGCTCACAGACCTCTTCTTGGACGCGATGGAATGGGGCGGATTCGGCCTGATCAGCTATCGGCCCAGCCACATCGCGCCGGCCCTGATGGAGAAGTTAGATCATTGGCTGCTCACCCGGCTCTCGCTGCCGTCGGAGTTGAAGGCGCTTGAGCCAGAGTTGGAACAGTACAGCGGGGGCGCCGCCGCGATGGCTGCGCTCCCCTCGTTGCCGCGCGGGCAAGCCTACCTCTGCCTCGATCGCCCCAGCGGCCCCTCCGCGCGCTCCAACGGCCAAGAGGAGGATGCGCTGATCAAGTTTCGGGTAGGCCCGCGCTCAATCCCCCATATTCGCCATCTCCACAAATACTTGCGCGCCCCACTCCCAGAGCACAAGCGCTTCTATTTCCACATTCAAGAGGGGGAGTATCTCAATCGCACGGCCGCGAACCTCTGGGAATTTCGCAAGGCGCTGGCCGAAGTCCCCCTGACATCGATCCAGCACCACCTGGCGCGCGGCGATTTCGAACAGTGGGTGCAGAACGTGCTGCACGATGACGAACTGGCCCGTCGCATCCACAAAATCAGCCGCCACGATCTCACCGACGAACCGCTCCGCCGCGCCCTGCTGGAGACCGTGATCAACCGCTACGAGGAACTGGAGCGCCTGGCGTAGCAAGTCTGC
>JAAAOZ010000443.1 GCA_009908585.1 Chloroflexota bacterium | reverse complement strand
CGTAATCGATCAGGCGCTTGGCGATGTCTAAGGCGTGGACGTCCGGGGCGTCCTCGAAGTGGCCCTCGACGACGAACTCGTGCTTGCAGATGCGGTCGTGGGGCAGGGGGTAGGCGTCTTTGATCCGGCTGAGCAGGTAGTTGGCGTTGAGGACGGCGTGCTCGGCGGTACGCCGCAGGCCCTCCGCGCCTAGCATGCGAATGTAGGTGTAGGCCCGCACGATAACGCCGAAGTGTCCCCAGAAGGATTTGACGCGCCCGATGGATTTGGGTGGCGTCGTGAAGGTGTAGAAGGGGCGATCTGTTGTGGAGTGCTCCTCATCCAGCGTAACGATAGGACCGGGCAGGAAATCGCGCAGGTGCTCGGCCACGCCGACGGGGCCGCTGCCGGGGCCGCCGCCGCCGTGCGGCGTGCTGAAGGTCTTGTGGAGGTTGAAGTGCATCACGTCGATGCCCGCGTCCCCGGGGCGCATCACGCCGATCAGGGCGTTCATATTGGCGCCGTCGCCATAGACGAGGCCGCCACAGCTATGCACGCGCTCGATCACGTGGGTGAGATCCTCCTCGAATAGGCCCAGCGTGTTGGGATTGGTGATCATCAGCCCGACGACGCGATCACAGATTTGTTCCTCCAGCGCGTCGAGATCGACGTTGCCGCGGTCATCGGAGGGGATCTCCACGACGCGCAGGCCGCTCATACTCGTGGTGGCGGGATTCGTGCCGTGCGCGGAATCAGGCACCAGGACGGTGTCGCGCTTGGTGTCGCCGCGATCCTCGTGATATTTTCGCATAATCAAAACGCCCGTCAGCTCGCCATGGGCGCCGGCGGCCGGCTGGAGCGTCACGCCGGCAAAGCCGCCGATCTCTTTGAGGGATTCTTGGAGGTCGTACATCAGCTTCAGCGCGCCTTGGACGGTGGCGACGGGCTGGAGGGGATGCGCGCCCGCGAAGCCGGGCAGCCGCGCCGTCACCTCGTTGATCTTGGGGTTGTACTTCATCGTGCAGGAACCGAGGGGGTAGATGCCCTTGTCGATGGCGTAGTTGAGTTGCGAGAGGCGCAGGTAGTGGCGCACAACGTCGATTTCGCTGACTTCCGGCAGGGTTAACTCCTCACGGAGCAACTCGGTCGGGAGCTTGCTTTCTGGTACATCTAAGGCGGGCGGTTGAACGCCTTTTCGTCCGGGAGCGGAACGTTCGTAAATTAACTTTTCCATTTTTCTCTCCTAGGCTTCTCGCTGCTGGGCGAAGGCGGCCAGCGAGGTGACGAAGCGGTCGATCTCAGCGCGGTAATTCATCTCGGTGACGGCGACGAGCATGTGGTTTTCGAGTCCAGGGTAGTCCTGGCCGAGGTCGTAGCCGCCGATGATGGGGCCATCTTCGTGATGACGCAGGTAGGCGTTGATCTCCGCGACGGGCGCCGGGCAGGCGACGACGAATTCGTTGAAGAAGGGCGCATCGCGCCGGACCTCGTAGGCGGCCAACTGATCGATAGCGTCGGCGGCGTAATGCGCCTTGTGATAGTTGAGTTCGGCGACTTGACGCAAGCCCTGCTTGCCCAGCGATGCGAGGTAGACCGACGCGGCCAAGGCCATCAGGCCTTGGTTGGTGCAGATGTTGGAGGTGGCCTTATCGCGCCGGATGTGCTGCTCGCGCGGCGTGAGGGTCATCACGTAGCCCCTGGCGCCCTCGCTATCGACCGTCTCGCCTACGAGCCGCCCGGCGATACGGCGCACGTACTTCTCGCGGGAGGCGTAGAATCCCAGGTAGGGGCCGCCGAAGTTCAGTCCCAGGCCTAGCGGCTGCCCCTCGCCGAAGACGATATCGGCGCCGTATTCGCCGGGGGGCTTGAACAGCCCCAGGCTGATGGGATTGGCGGCGACGGCCAGGAGCGCGCGCTTATCCTGGGCGCGCATCTGATCGCGCACGCGGGACAGATCCTCGATTTCGCCCAGGAAGTTGGGGCTTTGTAGGATGAGGCAGACGGTGTCCTTGTCCACCCTCTGGATCAAATCGCTCAGTGAGTTGGAGAGCGTCTCATCGCCCCCGATGTCCAGATCCATTCCTTGCATGTAGGTGCGGATGGTCGCGCGGTAGTGGGGATGCAGTTTGGGCGAGAGGATGACTTTGTGTCGCTTTTTGCGCTGGACGTTGTAAGCGTGGACGACGGCCTCGGCGGCGGCGGTGGCGCCATCGTAGTGGCTGGCGTTGGCGACGTCTAAGCCGGTCAGGTCGCAGATCATGCTCTGATATTCAAAGATCGCCTGCAATGTCCCTTGGCTAATCTCGGCCTGATAGGGGGTGTAGGCGGTGGCGAACTCGCCCCGGCGGATCACGTAATCCACCACGCTGGGCGCCCAATGGCGATAGGCGCCAGCGCCCAAGAAGGTAGGCGTTGCGTTGGCGTCGAGATTCTGCTCCGCGATGGCCGATAGCTCTTGGAGCGCCTCCATCTCGGAGAGGGGGCGGGGGAGATCCAATTCGGGGTAGCGATAGTCGGCGGGGATATCCTCGAAGAGATTCACGAGCGCTTCGACCCCGATCCTCGCTAACATCTCTCGACGTTCTTCGTCGGTGTGAGGTAGATAATCCATCGATCAACTCCTTGATTTATGTGGGTTGTTATCAGCGTTGAAAAAAGCCCGCACACGGGCCGTGCGGGCTTCGATTGAGCTTGTTAGGCCTCCTAGGCCTCTTCGATGACCTTCTTGTAGGCGTCGGCGTCCAGCAGTTCATCCCATTCTTCGGGCGCTGTTAGCTTGATCTTGATCATCCAGCCGGCGCCGAAGGCATCCTCGTTGATCAATTCTGGCGCATCTTCCAACTCCTCATTGACTTCGACGACTTCCCCGCTCATCGGGGCGTAGACATCGGAGGCGGCCTTGACCGACTCGATGGCGCCGAAGTAAGATCCCTTATCGAGATCGTCGCCGACATCGGGCAATTCTACGTAGACGATATCGCCCAGCTCATCCTGCGCGAACTCCGTGATGCCAATCACAATCACATCATCCTCTTTGCGTGCCCATTCGTGGCTTTCTAAATAACGAGCATCTGCATCGATTTTCATCTATATCCTCCATATATGTGTGTAATAATGTATAGGTGCATCTTGTCTAGTCGGCGTCCCCCCCGGCCAGGATACCGTGAATTCGTGGAGCACCTGTCAGGCCGGCGTCTTTTTAGGCTTCGTGCTGGTGATCAATGCCCATAGGCGGGTGACGGGTGAGGGGGTGGGGAGTTCTTGGAGATCGGGGTGATGTTGGATGAAGACATCGGGGGGGCGCACGAGATCGGCGCTGATGTCTTTGGGCTTAGCGTTGTTGACATCGTTGAAGACCAGGAGGAGTGAGCGCTGATCCACGCCGTAGTTGGGGAGCGAGTTCAGGGCGATGTTGGCCAGTTCGCGCGATTTTTGCTCGTTCGATGTGACGATGATCACCCAATCGCAGAGCGCATGGGTTCGCCATTGCAGGGGCAGCGTGCCGCGCCCAAGATCTAACACGACGGTGTACTCTTCTGCCTGTAGCAGGTCGATGATTCTCTGTAACGTGTCCACGCGAATCTCATCGGTGTTCATCAGCTCCCTGGCGGTGGGGATGAAGAAGAAATCGTGGACGTGTTGCGTGCTGAAGTTGTCGATTGTCGATAATCGACCTCACCTGGAGCACGGGAGAGCAATTTGACGAGGTGCCGCTCACCCGTCATCCCCGTCCAGAGACCGATGCTGCCGACCGGGAGCGCGAGATCGAGGAGCATCGTCCGGCGCGTGTCCTGGAGGGCGGATTGATGGGCTAAGTTGAGCGCTAAGGTGCTCACACCAACGCCGCCGCAGAGGGAGAGCACGCCGATGGTTAAGCTCTCCTTGGCTGCCTCAGATCTTTCATCTGCGGCCATCTCTTTGATGCGCTCAGTGCGATTCAAGGCGGCTTTGATGCGGATTTGCAATTCCTTGTAGCCCGTACTTCCCTTGGTAAGGTAGTCGTCACCGCCCGTCATATAGGCCTTCACCCGATCATCGATGCTATCTAAGGCCGTCAAAAAGATAATGGGAATGACCTGGAAGGACTTGTCGGATCGCAGCTCTTTACAGACGGTGTAGCCATCCATGTCGGGCATCATCACATCCAACAGGATGAGATCTGGTCGCCGCTCGCGGGCTAATCGGATGCCCTCGGTGCCGTTGGCGGCCTCGGTTACCTCGTAGCCCCAGCGGCCGAGCAGCAGCACATACATCATTCGGGCTTCATCGTCATCTTCGATAACTAAAATTCGCTTGGGTCTATCATTCATCAGAAAAGTTTCTCCTGTAAGAGCCTTAACGGTTTCCTGTGGCGGATCGGACTTGCACTAATTGTGGCTCAGGGGCGTTTGCTTTCCAAATAAATTCAATATCGACGGGTTCCCCCCAAAGCTCCGCGACGCGCGCTGTAAGATCGGCAAGCGTTCGAGCTTCCTCCTTCGTGAGGGCCAGGCGATCTGGCGGCGCCATGGCGAGCATTTTGCCCTCTGGGCCGCTAACTTCGATGCGATCTGGCGGCATAGCCTGGACGGCGACTTTACCATCGTGTACGCTATAAATATCGCCGCCGCGTCCTGTGACAACCGTTTCGCCGGTGCCAAATGTTGCTTGGATGAGAATCCCCTTCATCGTGGGAATGGGAGAATGACTGAACGTCACGCCTGCGCGATCTTCCGCTTTGACCAGGGACATCGGTTGGAGCACCACGCCCATTCTGGGTATGGGGGTCTTGTACTGGATGCAGTAGTTGAGAACTTCTTTGGTAAAGACGGAGGCCCAGACATCTCGTATGGCGCTCCAAATGGCATAGCGCAGCACGGAGATTTTTGTGTAGAATTGACCGGCGAAGCTGTAGTTTGGATTGTCCTCCACGGTGGCCGAGGATCGCACGGCCCAATGGTGATGTTGGGCTGTGGGGAGCTTTGATAAGGCTTCGGACATCATGTTGAATTGGGATGTTTTTTGTAAAGCGGTCCGTACGTTGGTGAGATCAGATTCGATTTCTTGCAGGCGTTGATGGATGCTCTTCCAGTCGCCTTCTAATTCTTTTATCATATCCCAGAGTTTGACGAGGGCCTGGCTTTCGCCACTTTTTTGAATAGCGACATCGAAGAGCGAGGTGTCCAGCGTCCAGGTGGGCGGCGCCGGAAATCCGTGGATGGCCAGCCAATAAAGCCCTAAGGCTTTACCGCCGATACGAGAGACATGAGGGACGTGTTCTTTTTTATGTTCTGTGGTTAGTGGTGGATAAAGCAGTTGATGCATAATTCCCCCTATTTTGTCTATGGTAATTCCAAAATTTAAAACCTTCCAAACCAGATGCTTTTCCCTCGGAAAATCGCTTGTATTTGGGAGGTTTATTTTCTTGGAATGGCCTATGCCGATAGGATTTCTACCGTGCCCTCGCTCCCGTCAACACGGAGATGTTGGCCCGTGCGGATATGTTGGGTGATGTTGGGTACGCCAACCACTGCCGGTAAGCCATTTTCACGGGCCACAATGGCCGCATGAGAGATGACGCCGCCCAATTCCGTCACCACGGCGGTCAACCCTCCAAATAGACTCGACCAGGCAGGATCAGTCAGTCGCGTCACTAGAATGATGGAATCTTCCTCCGATGCGAGCATTTGATATCCGGCCTCAACCGGGTCGTTCGTGATGATGGCGATCCCCTCCACCGGGCCACTCCCGGCGCTCGCGGCAATCCCGTGGAATTTGTGGTTGACCTTTTCTGGTGCGGTTTGGTTCCCATTTTCGTCTGCGAGCGCGGATTCCCAATGGCGTGTTTCGGGCGTGTACCAAATTAGTTCCGGCGGCGCGGGGCGTTTTTGGTATAACTCGAACTCCGCCCGTCTCTGTTCCAGTCGCTCATGGGGCACTCTCTCTCGCCCTCGTGAGCGAGCGAAGTTCAGAAATTCGTTCAATCTGTAGAACATCAGAATATCATCAGGTTCGTTGGGATAGAAGTAGTGGGCCAAGTGACGTGCGCTTAGGCCATAGATTGCTTGGCGCAGCGCGATGTTGCTTTTCGATTGCTCGCGCCATGAGATAAGCGTGCGCCCCCAATCTAATACCCGTCGCCAGA
Source organism: Chloroflexota bacterium (assembly GCA_009908585.1). Lineage (GTDB taxonomy): Bacteria > Chloroflexota > Anaerolineae > B4-G1 > SLSP01 > JAAAOZ01. The sequence continues at coordinate 10,471 of JAAAOZ010000443.1, read as the reverse complement.
TATAGCGTGATAGGGGGTTTTTCTCCCGAAGCGCTTGTTGTCCCGCCGCTTTCGCCTCCTTCGCTCGTTGAGACGGCGACGCCTCTTGCTTTAATTGCCCTGCGATCGCGATGAGGATATGTTCTGGATGGTCTGCCAGACGTTCGGTTTCGAAATCTGCTTCGTAGCGGAAGCCGCGATGGCCGTATTCTTGAAGGAACGCTTGAATCCCCTCGACCAAGGGGGCGGCGTCCGGCATGGCCTCATACACCTCCAAATCCGTGACGCTGTCCATCAGCCGCTGACGCACCTGGGGGCCGCAACGCTCGGCTATCTCTCTCAATTCCCAAATGCGCTGTCCCAAGCGCGATGTTGCGGTGGCCTCGCCTACGAATAATCCCAGTAAATCTGGTGCATGTTGCCGGACGACACCATCTAGCGCCGTGATCGTAAGTGCGGCGACGATATGCGCCCGGTCAGTTCGGCGGCATTCTTGATAAAATTTCGGCTCGAAAATCGACCAGATGAGTTGCAAAGGCGGCTCCGTGCTTTCTTGCAGGTCCCAATACGTTTCGCGCATGTTAGCGTCTAAAAGCGGCAGTTCCTTTTGATAATAATTTTTAGTCCACAGGTAGACGCGGCGGTAATTCCACGGTAACTTGATCAGACGCGAGAGGGGGACTTTCCCCACCTCGTCCACTAATCCACGAGGGGCGCCTACCGACTCTGGATCAAACGGCATCACCGATCCCATATTGCGGGCATAATAATTGATGTTGAGATAGAGGTAGCCTTCCACGACCTCCGTAGGACGCAACGTAGGATCAAAATCTGAGATATCACCTCCCAACTCTTTTAAAAACCACTGGATCTGGTGATTTAACCCATTTTCCGTCATCGAGACGGTGACCGGACGCGCGATCCCACTTGATTCCTGGGTATTATGCCCACTGAGTAGCCATTTCTCTGCCATAAATGATTCCTTTGGATTCCAGTATTTCTACGGTTCCGCTATCGGAATGGTAAAGCTGAAGGTGCTGCCTGCGCCATGCTCGCTCTCGACCCACAATTCGCCCTCGTGCATTTCCACGATACTCCGCGTGATGACCAGCCCCAAGCCTGTGCCCTTCACGTTGCGCACCAGCGGATTGTCTGAGCGGAAGTATTTGGTAAAGAGGCGATCTTGTTCCTCTTGGGTCATCCCAATGCCCGTGTCTACGACACTCCAGCGGATGTACTCCTTGCCATTATCGGACCAGCGCCCCACGCGAAGGGTGATCTCGCCACCTTCGGGGGTGTATTTGTTGGCATTGCTCACTAGATTGGTCAACACCTGGATGAGCCGGCCCTTATCGCCCCACACCACACCCAGATCCGGCTCCATATCCACGTTGAGTTCCTGGTTTTTGGCCTCGATCTCTTTCTCGAAGGCGCGTACTGCCTCGATCACGATCTCCTCCGGCACGACTTGCCCCATCTCCAGCTTGAGCCGCCCCGATTCGATGCGCGAGACGTCCAGCAGATCGCGCACGATGCGGCCCATACGCTCGACGTTGGACCGAATCACCTCTAAGAATTGCTTTTGCTGTTCGTTAACCTCGCCCCCGATGCCTTTGAACATCAGATCGACGTAGCCTTTCATCGAGGTCATCGGCTGTTTCAACTCGTGTGATACAAACGAGACGAACTCGGTCTTGGCCTGATTGGCCAGTTGCACTTGCTGGAAGAGTCGCGCGTTCTCGATGGCGATGGCCGCGTGATCCACCAGGCGCCCAACGGATTCCACGTGCTCCGGCGTGAAACTTTCGGTCTCCGGGCTGGCCAGCGCGATCAAGCCGGTGACGCGATTTTCGCGCTTGATGGGAAAGGTCATCAGGGAACGCATGTTCGGCAGGATGGGCGTGATGTCCGATGCTTGAGTCACATCGTTGATGATTTGAGTCTCACCGTTGCGCATCGTCTGGCCGATGAATCCTTGGCTGAGGGGCCACAGTTCTTCTTCAGCGTGGCGTCGGAACAGCTCCTCTGGGAATCCCTTGTGCGCGAGGAAGCGCAGGCCGCGCGTGCCATCCTCCTCCTCTTGCAGCGCTGCGATCAGGCCCGTGGCCGCTTCGGTGATGCGCAAGCCCCATTCCAACGTCTGCTGCATCACCTCGTGATAGTCCAAGGTCGCGTTGAGTTGGCGGTCGATAAGCTGCAACATCGTCAGTTCCTCGATGCGCTTTTGCAAAGCTTGATCCGTCATCGTGAAGAGATCCGCGTTCTCAATCGCGATCGCGGCCTGGGCGCCGAACGCGAGCAGTAGCTCCTCGTCTTCTGTGTCGTAGGGGGCATCATCTTGGTGGTTGATGACCTCCAGCACGCCGATGGTCCGTCCGCGCGCGTTGAGCGGTACCGCGATGATGGAGCGCGTGACGAACTCCGAACTGTCGTCGAAGTTGCCGTACCACCGTTGATCCTTCCGCGTGTCGTTGACGATGATCGGCTCGTTGTGGGCGAAGGTCGCCCCGGCGATGCCTTTGCCGGAGGGGATCTTCAATCCCACCAACTCATCGCCCGCCGGCCCGCTGGAGATGCGGAAGATCAAATCGCCGCTGTCCTCATCCAACAAGAGCAGCGAGCCGGCCTCCGAATCCAACAGCGCCGCCGCGTTGCGCACGACGAGATCCAACACCTCGTTCAAATCCAGGCTGGAGGCCAGCAGATTGCCGATCTCGTTCAGCATGCTGAGCTGCCGCGCCCGTGATTCCAATCGCTCGTACAGGTTGCGGCGCTCGATAATCGATGCGGTGTAAGCGGCGACGGTCACGAAGAAGTTCTCGTCCTCCGCCGAGAAGGTCACATCGATGTCATAGGAGGACGTGACCATCACGCCGACATTTTTATCGCCGGCGGTGAGTGGCGCGCCCATCCACGCGCGGCCCGGTCGCGGCCCGGAGGGCTTGATGTCGCGCTTTTGACACTCCGCCAAATAGTCATCGGTCCGAATTGTCATCCCATTGCGGATGATTAGCCCGGTCAGTCCCTCATCGAGCGACCATTCATGCTCCGGATTAAGGCGCTCGTCCCCTTCCACGTAGAAGGTGAAGGTGAGCAGCTCTTTCTCCGGCTGCATGAGCGCAATATAGAAGTTCGGCAACGGCATCACGCGACTGAGCTGCGTGTAGATCAGTTCCATAATGTCATCTGAGGGCATACTGAAGTTGACCGCCTGCGCGATCCAATACAGCGCGTCTAACTCCTTGGCGCGCTTCTGCTGGCTCTCGACAATCGTGGTCCGCTCCAATCCGGCCGGTAGCGGCCCGGCCAGGCGGTGGAGCGTGACCTCCTGAAGCGGCGATAGCGTCTCCGCGCCCTCCGGGGGGCCGATGCCGATCCAGCCCTGTTTGCCCAAGGGGATAATCGCGTGGACGCCCCGGGCGATCATCTCATCCTGCGTCTTGAGGGCGTCCATGGGCAATTCAGCCACCGGTAGGAGGATCGGCTCGCGCTCCGGCTGATTTTGGAGCCACTTGACCATCGCCCGGCGCGCGGGAAGGGCGAGGTCGGCTTGCGGAATAGCATAGGCGTTGGTTTTATCGTCATATAAGGCCATTTCCATGTAGTCGGGGTGGATGAGATTCTGCACTTCTGTGTGGAATACTTCGAGAATCTCTTGGCGGGTAGGGCTGATGGCGGTGATATGCTCAATATGACTCACCGCCGAGGCCGTCTTCTGGATCAGGGGATGCGTTTTTATGAGGGCTTCTTGACGCCGCAGAACTAACCCTAAGCCGCCGGCGCTCAACCCGCTGATGAACAGCGTGGCGATGCCGATGAGCAGGAAACTGTTGCCAGTAAGTTGACCTTCGAACAGAAAAATCAAGAGGGTGAGCAGGAGAAAGACGCCCACGCCGATCGCCGCGATGACGATGTAGCTCCATTTGCGGCGTTCAGTTTTTGTTTGGGTCTGGATGGCGTCCCATATTGATGTTGAGGACTGTGGACTCATAGTGTGTGCTCCATCACTACGTCAGATTTTTCAGTAGCGTCCTAGGTGACCAAGGGAGTTCCAGTATTTGCAACTTTTCAAATCCAATACTTTTTCACCGGACCAGAAGGCAACAGGCGGAAAATCACTTGCATTTGGAAGGTCTATTTTCTTAGAACAACCATAGCCATATTGTAGCATAGTGGGGAATGGATGCAACTTACGTAGTGTTACGAGCACGTTTCGATTTTAGGTTAAGGGAGGGGATAGATCGTCACGTCGCCTTGCTGGGAGGCCAGCGGCGTGAGACGAAAGCGCTCGTAGACGGCGATGGCGATCCGTTCCGGCGATTGGCCGGGCGAATCGAATGGATGGGGATCTAACAGTATCGGGGCGCTCACCACCCACTTGAGGGTGGGGAGCGCGCTCAGGCCGGGCTGGAAATCGTGGACGCCCACCCAGGCGCCGTCGGCGTCGAGTAACCGCACGCTGACCGCGTAGTCGTCGACGAGGGGCCGCGCCGGACGCCACGTCAGATCAACGGTGAGGAGGCCGCCGCGCGTCGTCGTGTCGCTGCCGACCAGGACCATCTCGTCGCCGAAGGGCTGGTAGCGGTTATCGGACGTGGACGCGGGCCATGGGAGGCTGACGAGGCGGGTCGGGGCGCCATCCGCCCGCGTGAAGACCAACGCCGGGGCGCGATCCGGCGAGGTGGGCAGGCGGACGGTCTGACAATCGCCCCAGCCCAGTGCTGCGACGTTGGCCCCTGTCTCGCCGGCCTGGATGTGAAGCGCCGGCCCGGGCCCGCACCAGTGGAGGTAGGTGGTCGCCTGGTCGCCGCGCACGTCGTAATCCACGCCGCGCAGGAACGGCCCGCGCACGCCCGCGATGCCGGGCCGGAGGTGCTCCGTCGGCAGCGTGGGGAAGCGGCACGTGGCTGCCTGGGCGGGCAGCGAGGCGGCGCCCAGGTCTTGAAAGGCGCCATCGACCACGGTGTAGGCGCCGATGGTCGGCTGGATCGTCGCGGCGCAGCGGTCGATGGGTAGCTGCAAGACCAGGCGCGTGATCCGCACCTCGCCGGGCGCGAGATCGCCGAAGTCGCCCAAGAAGCGATCCGCCTGCGCCAACAGGGCGCCGTCCGGCGTCCAGAGCCGGCCCGTGAATGAGGGCGACGCGCTCGGTTTCCCCGTCGCTTGCCACGCCAGATGCATCTCCACGCGGCGCCCGGGGCGCATCTCGCCCACCAGGCGGTAGCCTAGCAGGCGCAACGCACCGAAATCCTCCGCCAGTGACGTAAATCCCAACTCCGCCGGGAGCGTCGTCAGCGGGCGGCGATAGAGGCGGAATCCGCCGCCGACGGGGGCGAGGGTCCATTCGGGCCAGGCGTAGGCGTGCGTGGTCAGCAACGGGCGGTTCTTGGCCTCCGCTGCGAGCCGGCGCCAGGTGGTCTCGTAGTCCTCGGCCTCGTCCTCCGGCGCGACGTATCGCGCCTCGACGTCGGGGCGGCGGTCCTCGACGGTCTGGAGCGCCCATAACGGCGTGGCCCAGCGCCAATCTGCCAAGATGAGCGCGTCCTTACCTTCATCGGTGGGCGCGGCCTCCAGCAGGGGCAGCACCCGCGCGCGAATTGAGGTGTCGGCGGCCAAGGTCGCGAAGTCGCGCGCGTGCAGGGGCCATCGCAATGCAAGCAGGAGCAGCGCCATCCCGGCGGCCCAGCGCAGCGCGCGGCGCGGGCGCCGTCGCCAGGAGGTGCCCGCGTCCAGTAGCGTCGCCACGCTTAGGCCTAACGTCAGCGCCATTGGGACGTAGGCTGGCATCAGATATTCCACCGTCTGCGGCGCGCGATAGGTGATGGTGACCAGGGTGTGCGTCGCCCACGAAAGGCCCAGGGCGGCAGCCGCCGCGCGCTGTCGCCAGAGGAGCCACAGCCAGCCCAGGCCCATCGCGATCAGCCAAACAGGGGGAAATTGCAGCCGGAAGAGCGAGGGCAGCAGGGGCAGCCGCTGGGCTAAGTCGGCGGCGGTGGCGTAGGCGAACATGTCGCCGCCGAAGCCGCGCGCCAGCACGTGATCCCAGAAGCCGCGCCACGTCGCCAGGTTACCGGGGGCTAAGGGGACATTGGGCATTGCGCCGCGCAGGGGAAGGTAAAGCTGGGGCAGCGCCCACGCGCCGAACGCGATCAGGGCCGGTCGCTGCCAGTGGCGGGGGCGCAGGAGCCAGCGGGCATCTACCAGCAGCAGGTAGGCCAGCCATCCGACCGCGACGAAGATCAGCGAGGGGTGGTGCCCGACGCCCAGGCCCAAGGCCAGGGCCAGGCTGTATAAGGCGCGATGCTTCTGGATGGGGGCTGTCGCGTTACGAAATTGGGCTAAGGCCATGAAGCCCCACGCGGTGAAGAGCAGTGTGGGCATGCGGATGTTGGCGATGATCGCCTGCGCCCAGACCGTCGCGGCGCTGCCCAGGGCTAACGCGGCGACCCATCCGCCGATGCGGACGGCGCGGCGTTCGAGGCTCCAGGCGTCGGCCCAGCGTTCGACGGCCTGGGCGGTGAGCCAGAGTGTGACGGCGGCCAAGAACGCGCTCAGCAGGTTGATGCGGAAGAAGAACGCGCCCCACGGCAGCATGCGGCTCCAGAGCGCGCCGACCATCGTGTAGAGCGGGTAGCCCGGCGGATGGGCGATGCCCCAACCGGCGGTCACCAACTGGAATTCACCGCTATCGGCTGGTAACACGTCGCGCGCGGTCGTGGCGGCGTAAAAGAGGAAGCAGATTAGCCATAGCAGAAGGCGATCATATCGCACGTGGGCAAACCTGTTGGAGGCCAGATTTGCCCACGTTGTCCTTTTGAATCGGTGGCGCAAGTTGTTCACTCCGCCATCAGTTTCATCGCCCGCTCGACGACGTCATCGGTGGTGAAGCCCAGTTCTTTCTGGATGGTGCGATAGGGCGCGGAGGCGCCGAAGCGCTCCAGGCCCATCACGGCGCCGTGCGTGCCGACGTACTTCCACCAACCGAGCGGTGATCCGACCTCGATGGCCAGCCGCTTGATGACGGCCTCCGGCAGGACGTTGAGCCGGTAGAAGGTTGGTTGCTGATCGAAGATCTCCCAGCTTGGTATGCTCACCACGCGCGCGCCGATGCGCTGCTCCTTCAGCTTCTTCTGCGCTTCTAAGGCGACGTGCACTTCGGAGCCGGTGGCGATGAGAATGAGATCGATCCGCTCCAGCGGAGAGTCGCTGAGGACGTAGGCGCCGCGCGCAACGCCGTCTCGCGCTTTTTCGGCGGCCTCTGGCAGGATAGGGAGCTTCTGGCGGGTGAGGGAGAGCGCCACCGGGCCGTCCTCGTGCTTCAGCGCGACCTCCCACGCGGCGGCGGCCTCGTTGGCATCCGCCGGACGGATGAGGGTCATGTTGGGCATCGCGCGGAATGACATCACGTGCTCCACCGGCTGATGCGTGGGACCGTCCTCGCCCACGTAGATTGAGTCGTGCGTCCACACGTAGATGACGGGCAACTTCATCAGCGCGGCTAGGCGGACGGCGGGCCGCATGTAATCGGAGAAGACCAAGAAGGTGCCGCCGTAAGGGCGGACGCCGCCGTAGAGCGCCATCCCGTTGAGGATACCGCCCATCGCGTGCTCTCGCACGCCAAAGTGGAAATTGCGTCCTGCCGGGGTCTCTTTTTGGAAGACGCCCTCGCCGGGTAGATGAGTTTTATTCGAGGGCGAGAGGTCCGCCGAGCCGCCAATTAGCTCTGGGATCTGCTCGGCCAGCGCGCGGAGCGTCTTCCCGGAGGCCGCGCGCGTGGCGATGGGATTGCCGTCGGGCCGGAAGTAGGGCACAGACTTCTCCCATTGATCGGGGAGGCGGCCCGCGATGCGGCGATTGAACTCGGCGGCTTCATCGGGATACTCGTTCGTGTAGCGTGTCAACAATTCGCGCCACTCCGCTTCGGCGCGCTCGCCTTGTGGCCCGGCGAGTTGATAGTGCGCGACGACGTCTCTGGGCACGAAGAACGGTTCTTGGCTGGGCCAATCCATCTCTTCCTTGGCCAGACGGATTTCCTCTTCGCCCAAGGGTGAGCCATGCGCCTTGGCGCTATCCTGCATATGCGGGCTGCCGTAAGCGATGTGCGTGTGGCAGACGATGAGATGCGGTTGGCCCTCGACCGTCTTGGCTTCCTCGATCGCTGCGTCGATGGCGGCGCGGTCGTGGCCGTCGACCTCCTGCACGTGCCATCCGTAGGCGCGGAAGCGGGCCGGCACATCCTCGGTGAAGGTCAGGTCGGTGGCGCCTTCAATCGAAATCTCGTTGTCATCGTAGAGATAAATCACGCGATCCAGACCCAAGTGCCCGGCCAGCGAGGCCGCTTCCTGGGAGACGCCTTCCATTAAGTCGCCGTCTGAGACGATGGCGTAGATCCAGTGATCGACGATGGGGAAGTCGGGGCGGTTGAAGACGTCGGCCATGTGCTGCTGCGCGATGGCCATGCCGATCCCATTGGCGAAGCCTTGGCCCAGCGGGCCGGTCGTCGTCTCGATGCCTACGTCGATCTCGTATTCGGGATGGCCCGGCGTCTTGCTACCCCATTGCCGGAATTGCTTGAGATCCTCCATCGTGATCGGGTAGCCGGTCAGATGCAGGAGGCTGTAGAGCAGGATCGAGCCGTGGCCGGCGGAGAGCACGAAGCGGTCGCGGTTGGGCCAGCGCGGGTTATTGGGGTTGTGGCGCAGATGGCGCGTCCATAAGATGTAGACGGCGTCGGCCATGCCCATCGGCATGCCTGGATGGCCGGAGTTGGCTTTTTGTGGGCCGTCCATCGCTAAAATTCGTAAGGTGTTGACACAGCGTTGTTCTAGGTTGTTTTTTGGCATAGGTGATACCTCCGTTTGAAAGTCAAAAGGTGAAAGGTCTCAAAGTCAGAAAGTCGGAAAGTCGAAAGTCAGAAGGTGAAACTCAACCACGCTGCCCGACGATCATTTCGGATAGGATTTCTACGGGGAAGGGTAGATCGTCGTCGGCCTCCGCAAGCGCGGCCTTGATGCGACGCAGGCCGGCGGCGTAGGCTTCGTCGCTCAACAGGGCAAGCTGGGAGGCGGCGTGTTTCTTCAGGAAGGGGTCGTCCAACACCGCCCGCCCGTGCTTGTGATCGACGATGTGCTCCACGGTTTGGCGGCGAATCGAATGGAAGCCGGCCTCTGTCATCCACGCCATCACGGTAGACCAGCGCGGGAAGCGGGCGAGGTCGGTCTGGTAGGCGCCGGGGAAGTAGTGGTAGACGTACCATGCGTCGCGACGCCCGTGTGGATCCATGCCGATGATGGCTAACCTTCCGCCGGGCCGCAGCACGCGATATGCCTCGTCGATGAACGCGCGCTGGCCGGTGATGTGGTGAATCACGTTGACGGCGTAGAGCAGGTCGAAGCTGTCGTCGGGGATCGGGAGGTGCTCGCCGCGACCGTGAATTAAATCGATGGGCGCCGGCCGTTGCTGGGCCTGTCGCAACATCCCCGCCGAGGGATCGATGCCGTAGCAGTGCCGCGCCGGCTTGGCCAACTCGGCCAGCCAGCGCCCCGTGCCACAGCCGATCTCCAAAATGCGGGCGTCTGTAGGTTTGGCCTCGGCGGCCAGCGTTTGCAGGGCGTGCATGATCTCTTGCTGCGGCGGGCCGGCGAAGCGCTCGTTATACGTCGGCGCGAGTTGATCGTAATCGACCTGGGGCCGGTGCGTCACGCTGCTTCCTCCTCGTCCTCGTCGTGTTGATCGACCAAGGCGCGGAGCGCGACGGTGACGCGGCGCGGGCGTTGCGTCAGCAGGCCAATCTCCTCCCATTTGCGGGCCAGCCGCGAGAGGGCGTTCTGGGAGATGCGCTCCTCGAAGGCGGGGTAGATATCCTTCAGGCGGAAGTGGCCGTTCAGTTCGTCCAGGGCGTAGGCGACCATCTCTCGCTCCAAGCGATTGAGGTCGGGGAAGGTGGCGGGGGCGCGCACTTGCGGATCGATGATCGTGGCATTGAGCAGCTTCAACCAGAGGACGGCGTCCTCGATAAGATGGCCCATCTGAAAGTAGAGGCGATTGGACCACTCCGCCTCGCCCTCCAGGTCGTGGATAAACGGCGGTGAGGTGGCCAGCGTGCCGTAGGCCTTGAAGGGGAACTCGGCGGCGTTGAAGAATCCGATGCTGGGCGAGACCGCCTCCGCGCGGATGACGTCCCAGCGCTGCTCGGTGGTGGTGAAGTCCAAGATGAAAGTGACCAAGATGCCGCCGGGCAGTTGCCAATACCAGTTCACGCCGATGCGCCCTTGAAAACCCGGCGCGCGGTCGGCGATGGCCTCTAAAATTTGATCCGCTATATCTAACGTTTGAAATGATGGGTAATGTCGTGCCATTGGATTCCCTCGCTTACTTTACTCTTTGGCTCACATAGGAAATTGGGTGAAATCAACCCTCGTTCATCCAACGTTTTAATTTGGACACGGAGCATCACCGAGAAGGCACAGAGAAGCACGGAGAAATGATTCTC